>PFUQ01000009.1 GCA_002790175.1 Flavobacteriales bacterium CG_4_9_14_3_um_filter_32_8 | reverse complement strand
TTTCATTACTTAAAAAGTTTGAAGCATTTTATAGGTATTCTTCAAATGAGAGAACTACCACAATGTTTGAAACAAATGAAATGGTTTATAGGATGGGAATGAATTATTTAAAAAACAAGAAGGATGAATGGTTAGTAAAAGGCATTGAGTTAATTAAGAGGGATAAGGATAAAGATAAATCAAAAGGTTTTAACCAGTTGAGTACGTTATTTACGGTTTATCGTTTATATTTGAATTATCCTGATAGGTTTAAAGGAAAACTTAGTTTTTATTGTGAAAAATTTAAAACAAATTATAATGATTTTATTGAATACCGCAAAACATACCACAATGAATTACAAGCATTTGAAAAAGAATATGGAGAGGAAAAACAATTAAATGTTTTAAAACTAATTCGTAATAATAAAAAGCTGCACTTTCATAAGAATAGTGGAACGGTTAAACTCTCGACTATTCATAGTTTTAAGGGATGGGAAAGTGAAATGTTGTTTTTAATTTTGGAGAAAAAGTTTTCCAAAATGGAGATGTCTTTTAATGAAATTCTTTACACTGGGATTACACGATGTAGAGCAAATTTGATACTGATAAATTTTGGCAATGAAGAGTATCATGACAAACTTAAAGAAATGATTGGAAAAGTTAAATAAAGCACGAGCCACTGGAATTGCAACAAAAAAGTGGACAATAATTTAAGCCTCTCCGCACCTTGCCAAATGAAAGATAAATGCAGATTGTCATTTTAGAAAAGCAACTACAACACGAGTTGTTGTTAGGTTTTCTTAATGGCACATCATTAAATATAGAAATTTAGTAACTTTATCGCTATCCCATTAAAATTTTCTAATTCCCCACCTCGCCCTCGTTTGTAACGAGGATGCTTGAAATAGCTATTTTTAACATCAAAATAGTAGTTCTAAAAAATCCATTTTTTCAAAAATGTTACCAACTTTTTTAAAAATAGTGTAACAAAAACTTTTTTTTACGTTATAGTAATGTATAAAGCAATTTCCCAAAAACCCAATTAGTTATGAAAAGAAATATATTAGAAATACAACGAGCTATCGTTAAATTAGAAAACCCTTACCCAAAGGACGATTTAATTAGCAACTACCAAGATTTTTTAAAATATCGTGATTTTTTAGACCTTTATCAATTTAACATCAAGGTGCTGGAAGCATTAATACAACTATCTAATAACACGTGGCTAACGGGAGAAAGAATAGATAGGATGTCTATATTATGGGCTATAAAAAAGTATGGTTACGAAACTCATCATAATGGTTATCGTTGCCGATTATTAAAAGCAAAAAATCCTTCGGAAGAACTTCGACTAAAACTTTTTCATCTTTTTAAACGATGTTTTGACGAGAATATTCCTTTGAATAAAAAGCGATTGATAGAATTACAAAATACCTGTAATGGTATGATTATAATGGTGCCCTTAAACGATAGTTGTGTACAATGGTTGTGTGATAATGCATTTAATTCGGAGAACATCCTCAACAGAGTGTTAAGATATCCAGTAAAATCGACTATTATTAGCAAATGGGTGAAACGAAATTACACCAACACTAATTTGCACAATAGACGTGCTGAACTGGTAAGTTGGTTAATTGACGAAAATGTTGATTTTGTAATTTCCAAACAAACTCTAGCAGATGATTTTGAATACTTAAATTCGATAGATAAAAAAATTGTTGCAGATTATTTGGAAGAATTAGCCGTAAATAAGATGATAGAAACTGAGTTTAAAGAAACAATGGAAAATAGAGACCATTCTTTTATCTCTAAAAGCTTTGAAGATCCATTCTTATTTCCTGAATTTGAAGTGTCTCCACCAATAATGGAGTTTACCAGAAGGACTCACAAAGTAATCTATAACCGCAATATACAAGATGTTAATTGTAATTATGCTTACGATTTTGATAAAATGAGAACGCATTTTTATAAAAATTTATCAATCTACTCTGAGCGAGCCATGTTGTGGGCTATCTATTATTCTAGAATTGATAATCGACAGAAAACAAAATTATTTAAGAAATTTTATAGTCATGAAAATTATTTTTCTTTTTTTACAATTGCTAAACGATTAAAATCAATTACTTTATTAAAGTTTTATAAAGAACAACAGGAATTAGCTCCACCTCGTCCTCATTTGCATGAGGATAGTTGAAGCAACTATTTTTAACCTCAATCCCGAATACTTGGGATAAAAAAACTATCTTTTTAAAAGTTCTAATTCGATTTTACTTCACCATTTCAATACTTTCGGGAGTAATTGTTATTTTTCGTTCGCTATACAACAAGCCAATTGCTCGTCTAAACGCTTTTTTACTCACTTGAAACTCGGAGTAAATAATTTCGGGAGCACTTTTATCAGAAAAATTAAGTTTTCCCTTTTCTTTCAATAAGCGTTCGTAAATTCTATTCGCCAGTACTTCTACTTCGGATAAGTTGGCACTGTTTAAGGTAATATCCATTTTATTGTCTGCCCTAACTCGTTGTAAATAGCCTTTTAGTTGATCGCCAACGTGTATTTCTCTAAAAATTTCATTTTTATACAACATTCCATAATGCTTGTTGTTGACAATCACCTTAAACCCAATTTCAGTTTCATCACTTACCAATAAATCAACTTCTTCTCCTGGTTCAATTTCTACTTTATTTTCCCGAATAAATTTTCCAAACTTGGTGGTTCCGACCATCCGATTGGTTAATTTATCTTTATACATATAAATTAAGTACTTTTTACCCGCTTCAATTCTGGTAAATTGTTCTGAGAAAGGAACCAACAAATCTTTTTCCACTCCCCAATCGAAAAATGCACCATAATTGTTAACGTCAACGGCTTTTAAAAAAGCCAGTTCATTCAACTTAATTTTAGGCTCGAGTGTTGTTGCAATTGGTCTATCTTCCGAATCGGTGTAAACAAATACTTCAATTTTATCTCCCATCTCTAAATCGGCTGGAACGTATTTATTAGGCAATAAAATTTCTTGTTCATTTTCCGTAATTAAATAAACTCCCTGAGGAGTAACCTTTAAAGCTTCTAATTCTAAAATTAGACCAATTTCTTCCATTTATTTTTTTGTTATTATGTTAAAAAATTATGATTTTGGATTTACGAATTTTGTCTGAACTGTTGATTAGTTTGATTTTTTGATTTCGTTGATTAGCTGCTTTGCTAATTTTTGCTCGTTGGTAACTCTTTTAAACTCTAAACTTTTTGAACCAAAATTGATGAGTAAACCAGTTTCCATTTTGTATGCTTCAAGGTAATTTAACGCTTGCGAAAGATGAACATTTTCTAATTTTGTTAGTGCTTTTAATTCAACCATTATTTTTTCTTCAACAAAAAAATCAACTCTTCTTGAGCCAATATCAATTTCATCATAAAAAATAGGCATCTCCATTTCTCTTGCAAATGCTAAACCTTGGTTTCCCATTTCAATAGCAAGTGCTCTTTGGTAAATTACTTCTTGAAACCCATTCCCAAGGGTAGAATGTACTTTCATGGCACAACCTATAATTTTTCCTGTTAATTCAGAGTGCTTGTATTTGTTGTTTGCTATTTCTTTCATAATCATGATCATCATTTTATCAAACTAATCAACGGTTCAGACATTTTTCCCTTCCAAATTATCCTCTTAAAAATACCAGTTCATTTTTGGTAGATGCTGCAGCATTGTAACAGTAGCCTGAATCATCAAAACCTTTTAAATCATCCATTTTTTCAATTTTATTTTTTAAAATATAGGCAGTCATCATTCCTCTAGCTTTTTTGGCATAAACCATCACCACTTTATATGTTCTATTGTTAAAATCCTTAAAAATTGGAGTTACCATCTCTCCATGTATTTTTTTTAGGTGAATGGCTTTAAAATATTCGGTAGAAGCTAAGTTTACCAACACTTTTTCTTGTTGATTTTGTAAAATAGCATTCACTTCCGTTACTATTTTATCTCCCCAAAAGTCATACAAATTTTTTTTCCTTCCAACTTTAAGTTTTGTTCCCATCTCTAAGCGGTAAGCATTGATTAAATCAAGAGGCTTTAAAATGCCATAAAGTCCTGATAAAATTCTTAAATGATCTTGAGCATATTCCAATTCTTTCTTTGAAAAAGAAGTTGCATCCAACCCTGTATAAGCTTCACCATCAAAAGTAAAAATAGCCGTTTTGGAGTTATCAATAGAATGTTCAATGTTCCAGTTTAAGTATCTATTATAATTCAAATCAGCCAAAGCAGGACTAATGTTCATTAATTGACTCAATTTTGCTGGTTTATATTTTCGTAAGGTATTGATTAATTGTTCAGCTTCATTAATAAACTGAGGTGTCGAACTTATAGGAAAATTCTTACTGTTTAAATTTAATTTTTTGGCTGGTGATAGTACGACTAACATTTTTATTTACTTTATCACAAAATTAAGATTAATTACAGTGAGCACCTCTAATAAATAGTGAAAAAGAGTATTTTTGGAATGAAATTATCAACGTAAATTACTCATATCAACATCCTAAATATATTCATTTCATGTATTATTTTAAATAACTTTGTTATTACTTATGAGAGCATTCGAAATACCCCTTTATTATAGAAGTTCTTTTATCTCCACGATTAAGAATCTTAGAAAAGATATTGACGCTAGAAAAAAAGATTTTAGTCCTACTTTACTTGATTTTGGTAGTGTACAATTTTTAATTCCAAGGCATTTTGGGTTTTGCTATGGAGTCGAAAATGCAATTGAAATTGCCTATAAAGCCATACACGAGAATCCTAATAAAAACATATATTTATTAAGTCAAATGATTCATAACCCAATTGTAAATCAAGATTTACAAGAAAAAGGGATACAATTTATAATGGATACCGATGGAAATCAAATTGTTGAATGGGATATAATAACTAAAGATGATATTATCATTATTCCTGCTTTTGGAACTACAATCGAAATAAAAGAAAAAATTAGTTCTATAGGCTTGACCAGTAAAAAATACAATACCACATGTCCTTTTGTGGAGCGAGTTTGGAAGCAATCAGAAAAACTAGGAAATAATGATTTCACAATAATTATTCATGGTAAACATAAGCACGAAGAAACTAGGGCTACTTTTTCTCATAGTGAAAAGAATGCTCCTTCATTAATTATTAAAGATATTATTGAGGCACAATTATTAGCTGAAATTATTTTAGGAAAAAGAGAGCTAAATGAATTTGAAACCCTTTTTAAGGAAAGGTATTCTAAAAATTTTGATATTAATCAACACTTACAAAAAATTGGTGTAGTGAATCAAACAACAATGCTAGCTTCAGAAACACAAGAAATTGCAGATTTTCTTAAAAATACGATGATTAATAAATTCGGTAGTGAAAAAATAAAAAATCATTTTGCCGACACTAGAGACACACTTTGTTATGCAACTAATGATAACCAACAGGCAACAATTGGTTTGTTGAAAGAAAATGCAGATTTAGCAATTGTAGTTGGTGGATACAATAGTTCAAACACTTCTCACATTGTTGAATTATGTGAACAAAAATTACCTACCTATTTTATTAATTCTGCCGATGAAATAATAAGTAAAACAACTATTAAGCATTATAATTTTCATTCAAAGGAAGTAATACAAACATTTAATTTTTTAGCCTCTAAAAAACCACTAAAAATTATTTTAACAAGTGGAGCTTCTTGTCCTGACACACTAGTTGATGAAGTTTTGGATAAATTATTAAGTTATTTTACTACAACCATTACTAAAGAAGAAATAATAAAAAAAATACATTATAGAGGCTAACTATTTGCTAATTCTATGTATGTTTTATAAGTTAATTTATGGGGTACTGCAACAGTAAATAATACCGTAGTTGTTTCCACCTCCAAATTGAGCTCCTTTTCATTTTCGAATATAAAGAAGTCGTTCTCCTTTATTTTATTACCATCTATTTTTACTGTTCCATTGATTAGATAAAATGAATGAATCTTATCAGCATTTAATTTTAGTTGATGATTTCCTTTAGGAATTGTATATTCATTAATCTCTACACCTTCAGCATCCATGTTTACTGGACCACCATTTCCAATATAATTTTTTATTTTTATTCCACCTTCTTCAAAACATTTCATGTCAGCAGAACCATAATCGTTGTAGGTAGCTTCTTTACTAATTGATTTTTGGATGTTTGGATCAAACCAAATCTGAAACATTCTTCCTCCAGCCATTATTTTTTCGGCATGAGTAATTCCATTTCCAGAACGTATAATTTGTGCGTCCCCTTTTTTTAATGAAAGCCATCTGTTAAACTTGCTGTCATAATGTTGTATTTCTCCTTCAATCACAAATGACATGATTTCAAACATTTGATGAGGATGTTCGTCTATCAATCCGCCATTATACGACCATGCATTTGCCCAATAAAACAAATTGGAATAGGGTTGTTGAATTCCTCTATCTTGTGGAAAACCTATAGGTTTATTTTCTAAAATTTTCATTCCATCAAAAGCCCCTTTAGCTTGATCTTCTATTTTTACAATTTTTATTGACATTATTTTATTGTTTTATCCGTCAGTTGACGGATTTACATATTTATTTGAATTTTTTTTTATTTTCTAACTTTATCTAGAATTGTATTGATAAGTTTAGCTTCTCCAATGGTTATTTTGTTAATTATTTGATCAAAGTCATCCATTTTTGAAGTCAATTTTTCCAATAGTTTTATTCCTTTATCAGTTATTTTTACATCAACTTGTCTCCTATCATGCTCACAAATCACTCGTTCAATAAATTCTTTTTGTCTCAATTTTTCTACTAACCTACTGGTGTTCGACATTTTATCAATCATTCTACCCATAATATTATTGACTGAAATTGCATTTGGATGCTGCCCTTTTAATATTCGTAACACATTATATTGTTGTGGACTAATTCCATAAGGTTTTAAAATTTTTGTATTTTCAGAATCTAACCAATGTCCTGTAAATAATATATTTAGCACTGCTTTTTGATGTTCTGATTTAAATTGTTTTTGTTTTAATTCTTCTTCTAATTTCATATTGAATTATTATTACGCAAAAATATACAAAAACATTAAATGTATATACATATATTAATGATAAAATAAAGGAGCACTAATTTATAATTCCTAATTTTTTAGGAAATATCCAATAAAGCCTTATTGATATTTACTTCTACTCTTTTAAGTACATCCGACACATCCGATTTTATAAATTTATCTCCTGTAATATTTTCATACAATTCGATGTATCGTTCAGAAATTTCAGTAATAAATTCATCAGACATTTCTGGAATTACCTGACTTTCTTTTCCTTGAAAATTATTTTCAATTAACCATTGTCTAACAAACTCTTTGGATAATTGTTTTTGACTTTCTCCTTTTTTTTGTCTTTCTTCATATCCATCAGCATAAAAATAACGAGAAGAATCGGGAGTATGAATTTCATCTATTAAATAAATAGTATGACCTACTTTTCCAAATTCATATTTGGTATCTACTAATATTAATCCTTTTTCTGCAGCTATCTCTGTTCCTCTTTGAAAGATTTTTCTAGTATAATCTTCTAATTTTATATAATCTGAATCAGAAACAATTCCTTGTGCTAAGATTTCTTCTCGAGAGATATCTTCATCATGACCAACACTAGCTTTTGTTGTTGGTGTAATAATAGGCTCTGGAAATTTATCATTTTCCTTCATGCCATTAGGCATAACAACTCCACAAAGCATTCTTTTTCCTTCTTGATATTCTCTCCATGCGTGGCCAGAAAGATAACCTCTAATCACCATTTCTACTTTAAAAGGTTCACACATTTTTCCGATAGTAACACTTGGGTCAGGTACATCAATTACCCAATTTGGAACTATATCTTCGGTAGCTTTTAAAAATTTTGCAGCTATTTGATTTAATACTTGACCTTTATAAGGAATGGCTTTAGGTAAAACTACATCAAATGCCGAAATTCGATCGGAAACAACCATTACCAACAAGTCATTATTGATATTATATACGTCTCTTACTTTTCCTTTGTAAAAACTTTTTTGATTAGGAAATTTAAAATGAGTTTCTTTAATAACATTGCTTTGCATTATGATTAATTTTAGGTGGCAAAAATAAAAAAGGCTATTAGTATATCTTAATGTCTTTCTAAAAAGTAATCAACTATTTCTTAACATTATAATTTTTCTAATGCAGATTGCAATATTCCTTTCACCTCTTTTGCAAAAGTTGCCAATGAACTATTATCTGTAAGTTTAAAAGCAGCTTCGGGATCCATTATTGAAACATCAACACTGCCATCTTTGTTTTCGATTATGGTAACATTGCATGGCAAAATAATTCCAATCTTTTCTTCTTCTTGTAATGCCAAATAAGCATAATTAGGATTGCATGCACCTAGTATTTTATATTGCTGAATATCTTTATCCAACTTGGTCTTCATTGTTGATTTCATATCAATCTCTGTTAAAATTCCAAAACCTTTTTCTTTTAAAATTGCTCTTATTTTTTGTTCAGCTTCTTCAAAATTGTAATGGGTTGTTTTATTTAAGTAATACATAATTTTATTTTTATTGGTTGATTTATGATGCAAATTTACTAATCTTTTCAATATATATAGATTTCTATATATATATTAAATTTAATTCAAAAAAAAGCCTCCGTTAACATACGGAGGCTTTATCTTTTAAAAAAGTTTTAAAGTATATATTAGATTACTTTTACATTTACTGCATTTAATCCTTTTTTACCTTCTTGTAGTTCAAATTCTACTTCATCACCTTCTGTAATTTCATCAATTAAACCTGATTGGTGTACAAAATGATCTTTGTCTGTTCCTTCTTCGCTAATAAATCCAAATCCTTTGGTAGCGTTGAAAAATTTTACTGTTCCTTTGTTCATTATTATATGTTATAAATTTATATTAAGTACAAAAGTACGGTTATAACATGGATATAATTTTTTTTAACGACTTTAATTTGAAATAATACACATATAGGTTTAATAAAAATGACTTAAACATAGCTTTCACGATATAATTAAGGTAAAATTTCAGAACTATTTTTACAAGAGAACTCACCTTAATAGTTAAAATTACTATTACCTTTGTAAAAAAAATTCTGAAATGCTACTTGCTATTAAATAAGTTGTTATTTCATAAATGTTATCTATGTCATTTAACTCATTAGGATTAGCTGATGCTATTTTAAAAGCTGTTAGCACACAAGGTTATTCAACACCTACACCAATTCAAAAAAAAGTAATTCCTGTTATTTTAGAAGGAAAAGATGTGTTGGCTTCTGCCCAAACTGGAACAGGTAAAACCGCTGGTTTCACATTACCCATACTTCAAATCTTAACTTCTGGTCAACAATTAAGAAATAGGCCAATTCGTTCATTAATATTAACTCCTACAAGAGAATTAGCTGCTCAAATATTTGAAAACGTAAAAGATTATAGCAAATTTTTAGACATCAAACCTGCTGTAATTTTTGGTGGTGTCAACCAAAATCCTCAAGTTCAAACTTTAAGAAGCGGCGTGGATATTTTAATTGCTACTCCAGGGCGACTACTCGATTTGCAAAATCAAGGGTTACTTTCTTTAGCTAAAGTGGAAATTTTGGTTTTGGATGAAGCCGACCGTATGTTGGATATGGGATTTTTGAGAGACATTAAGAAAATTCTTAATATACTTCCTATAAAAAGACAAAACCTATTGTTTTCTGCTACTTTTTCTAAAGAAATTAAGCAACTGGCTCAAGGAATATTAAATCATCCCATTACTGTTGAAGCAACACCTGGAAACACAACCGCTGAAATGGTAAATCATAAAATATACCGTGTTGATAAAGGAAAAAAAACAGAACTGATTATAAAATTAATCATGGATGGAAACTGGCAACAAGTATTGGTCTTTACCAGAACTAAACATGGAGCTAATAAGTTGTGTGAAAAAATGCAAAAGAAAGGTTTAACCGCCGCAGCTATTCATGGAAACAAAACCCAAGGAGCGAGAACCAAAGCTCTTGCTGGATTTAAAGATGCTGCTATTCGTGTATTGGTAGCAACAGACATCGCAGCTCGTGGTTTAGATATTCCATTGTTACCTCATGTGGTTAATTTTGAATTACCTAATATTTCTGAAGATTATATCCACCGAATTGGTCGTACGGGTAGAGCAGGTTCCAGTGGTGATGCTATTTCTTTAGTGAGTCATGATGAAGAAGAGTACGTTAAGGGAATAGAAAAATTGTTGGGACACCGCTTAACTAGTGAAGTAATACCAGGTTTTGAACAAAGTGTGATGTCTAGACAAGAATTAGAAGCAGTTATTCAAGCGAATAAGCAACAGCAAAGACCACCAAGTGGAAATCGGGATAAAACTAAAAGACCTAGCAATAGAAATAACAATAGAGGTAGAAATTAATTTTTCATAACTACCTTTACAACAAATTAATAAACAACTATTTTGGAAAATTTCAAAGAGCTCGGTGTCGATAAAAATTTTATTAAGGGATTAAACGAACTGGGAATCATTACTCCTACTCCTATTCAAAATGAAGTTATTCCACTTTTATTAACTACCAAAACCGATTTGGTTGGTCAAGCTCATACAGGCACAGGAAAAACGGCTGCTTATGGGTTACCTTTACTTCATTTAATAGACCATCAACAAAAAGTTGTTCAAGGACTTATTCTCTGTCCTACTCGGGAGTTAGGTCTACAAGTGGCGAAGCAATTGTTTCGATTTACCAAATACACAGATAAAATATTTATTGAAGCCGTTTATGGTGGAGCTCCCATTGAAAAACAAATTAACAACTTAAAAAGGCCAACGCACATTATTGTTGCTACTCCAGGCAGATTAATTGATTTAGTAAAACGAAAAGCTGTTGATTTACGACAGGTAAAAACCATTATTTTAGATGAAGCCGATGAAATGCTGAGCATGGGCTTTAAAAAGGAATTGGATGAAATTCTTGGTTTTATTACCAGTGCTGATCAAAAATGGCTTTTCTCAGCCACTATTCCTCACGGAATAAAACAGATTATTAATGAACACATGGCTGAAGATGTGCATCAT
>PFUQ01000153.1 GCA_002790175.1 Flavobacteriales bacterium CG_4_9_14_3_um_filter_32_8 | reverse complement strand
CACCAAAACAAGTACTTATCTATTTCTTAATTATCTTTATCCCTTTAACTATTGTGCTACTTTCTTCAAGTATTTCTGTAGGATTTTATTTGTTAATTACAGTTTCTTTTGGTTATGTATTTGCTATGAGTTATGTTGTTTCAGTTCAAAAGAAGAAGCTAAACCAACGAAACCAAAAAAATGCAGAGATATTAAAAACATTGGTTAATAACACGAACGATTCAATTTTTTTAGTTGATTTTATTTCCAAACAAATTTACGATGCCAATGAGAAATCTAACGAAGTATTTGGCGTAGAAAATGAAAAAGAATTTTTATCAAAAAAGTATTACGAACTTTTTGCTGATGAAAATTTTGTTCCTTCAAACAGAAGTGAAATAACAAGAGAAATAACCCAATATGGTTATTATCATAATGAAGTCTTATTTAAAAGAGGGGATGGCTCTGAATTCTGGGGAAATTTATTATTATCACCATTTACAGCTGCAAAAAGTAATTTTTATTTGATTCAAATAAAAAATATAGATGGTAAGAAAAAATATGATGATAGAGTATTTGCAGATAAAGAGAAATTTAAATTTATTTTAAATAATTTAGATGAGTTCATTTATTTGGTTAGTTATAATGAAAATAATAATCAAAAATTTGAATATATCAGTCCTTACATTGAACAATTATTTGGTATCACCAAAGAGGAATATATTTCTCCTAAAACAAAAGGTAAAATAAGTGAAGTGTATCATCCTGACGACTTACCTCAATTAAAATTATTAAAAGAAGAATTGTTAAAATCTAAAGCCAAAGTTTCTACAACTTACCGGATAAAACCAATTGGTAAAACAGATTATATTTCTTTACATGAAACAGTAATTCCAAAATTAAACGAAGCAGGGGAAATTGAACAAATTTTAGGAATTATTAGAGCTGTTTAATAATATTGCAACCGCACATTTTTGACCATCCATTGCGGCTGAAACAATACCACCAGCATATCCAGCACCTTCACCACAAGGGTATAATCCTTTAATTTTGGGATGTTGTAAAGTTACAGTATCTCGAGGGATTTTTATGGGAGAAGATGTTCTAGTTTCGACTCCGACAATTATGGCATCATTGGTTAAAAACCCTCTCATTTTATTTCCAAAGGCTTTAAAACCTTCTTGTAAACGAGTTACAATAGTTGAAGGTAAAATAGCATGTAAAGGAGCACTTACTATTCCTGGTGTGTAAGAACATTCAGGTAAATTTTCAGATGTTTTATTATCTACAAAATCAATTAAACGTTGGGCTGGTGCGTATTGACCAGTATTCATTTTTTCATCATTGCCTGCGGCAATAAAAGCCTTTCGTTCAATTTCCTTTTGAAATTCTAATCCGGCTAAAGCTCCGAATTTTCTATAAGGTTTTAAATCTTCGTTCTCAACAGTTACTACAATGCCAGAATTTGCATAAGGATTGTTTCTTTTAGATGGCGACCAACCATTGGTAACAATCTCACCAGCAGTTGTTGCACAAGGTGCAATAATGCCACCAGGGCACATACAAAATGAAAACACACCTCGTTGGTTTACCTGTTGAACTAATTGATAGGAAGCAGGAGGGAGAAATTCACTTCTTTTATTACTATGATATTGTATGGCATCTATTAATTGCTGAGGGTGTTCCACTCTAACTCCTATTGCAAATGGTTTACTTTCTATTGCAATGCCTTTTTGGTTTAATAAATAAAAAATATCTCTCGCCGAATGACCAGTAGCCAAAATTAAATGTTTAGCAGAAATTTCATCGCCACTTTGGGTAATAACACCTTCTATTTGATTGTTGTTAATTATTAAATCGGTTAGTTTGGTATTGAAATGTATTTTTCCTCCACTGTTTTTAATAGTTTCTCTAATTGCTATCACCACATTAGGTAATTTATTTGTTCCAATGTGAGGGTGAGCATCTACTAAAATGTCTTCAGGAGCACCATGCTGAACCAAAATTGCTAATATTTCGTTGATATCACCTCTCTTTTTAGAACGTGTGTATAGTTTTCCATCAGAAAAAGTTCCGGCACCACCTTCTCCAAAACAATAATTAGAATCTGGATTTATGATGTGTTTTTTTGTAATAGCAGCAATATCCATTCTTCTATTTCGCACATCTTTACCTCTTTCAATTACGATGGGTTGATAACCTAATTCTATTAGTTTAAGAGCAGCGAACATTCCAGCTGGTCCAAATCCCACCACGATTACTTTTTCTCTAGAACTAACATTTTGGTATATTTTTGGTAAAAACGATTTAGGAATAACATCCTCCGCAAAATAGATTGCTAATTGCAAATTTATCTTTACTGGTTTTCTTCTGGCATCAATTGATCGTTTAACAATTCTAAAAGTAAATTCTTCTTTAATTCTTAATTCGAATGAAATTTTGAGTTTTAATAAATTTTCATTTATTGCTTCTTCGGGAGATACAGATAGTAGGAGTGTTTGCATTTATCCTTCGAATGTAAAAGATAATAGGAACATTTTTGAACTCAATTTATCGATTGGCGATGAAAAAGTAGTGTTGTCGTGATCTAATAAATCTCTAATTCCATAAGACATTTTTATCTCGATACCAAATTTAAAATATTCTAAGTAAAAATCGGTACCAAAACCCAATTGACCTAAATAATCATCTCGCTTTAACTTAACGACAACATCATTTTGGTTGGTTGAAAAATTTTCTGCACCAGCATTCGAAGCTAAGTCTAAACTATATGCTGCTCCAAAAATGATATAAGCACCAAAATTATTTACTCTAACCGATTTATATTTAAAATTTAAAGGGAAATTAATAAGCGTTGATTCAATCACTTTAGAGTATTTTTTAGGCCCATCAAAAGTCTCAAAAGTGTATTCTAAACTTCTTGATGCAAAAGCAAGATTGGGAGTAAAGCGAATTGCAAAATACTCTCCTAAATGCATTTCTGATACAATTCCTAAATTAAATCCTTTGGCAGATTTTGGCTCTAAAACATAAAGAGTATCTGGGTTTATTTCATCTAATGGGAAACGTTTTAAAACAAAATCGGCGGAATTTAATCCAATCAAAAACCCAAAATGCATAAAACGATGTTCGAACTTTGGTAAATTTTTAGTGGTTTCCCGCTGACTATAACCATTCGTTAACAGCACTAAAAAGAAAAACAATATGAACAACTTATTTTTATACATCTTTTTTATAGTCAAGTAACGCATAAAAATTCATTTTATTTAGTTGCTTTATAAATAGAAGCAATACCAAACATTAATGGAATGGCAATAGGATTTTTGTAACCAATTTTGGTTAATATTGAAATGAACTTTTCGCCATCAGGAAAAGCACTTACTGATTCTGGTAAATAGGTGTAGGCATTATTATCTTTAGATACTAATTTTCCAATACTAGGCAACATGTTATTGAAATAGAAATTATACAACTGCTTAATTGGAAATACTTTAGGTTTAGAAAATTCTAAAATAATTGCTGTTCCATTGGGTTTTAAAACACGTAACATTTCGCTTAATCCTTTTTCCAAATTTTCGAAATTTCTAACGCCAAAACCAACGGTATAAGCATCAAAAGTGCTGTCGTTAAAGGCTAAATTTTCGGAGTCCCCTAGCTTCAATTCAATAACATTTTGTAATCCTTTTGCTTTTATTTTTTCTTGTCCAACTTTTAACATTCCTTCCGAAATATCTATTCCGATAATTTTAGTTGGTTTTAATTTTAAAGCAGCTATTGCAAAGTCACCAGTTCCTGTAGCGATATCTAATAATTGTTTGGGTTGAGATTTTTTAAGTAATCGAATGGCTTTTTTTCTCCAAAGAATATCTATTCCTAAAGATAAAAAATGATTTAAAAAATCATATTTATTGGAGATGTTGTTGAACATGGTCGCTACCTGTTCTTTTTTGCTATTGGTATTTTCTTTATAAGGAATAACTGTCATCAAATACCGGTTAAATGAGTTATAGCTTCTTTTAACAATTGATTTTTATCAATAGGAACAACTCCAACTTTTTCACAAACTAAACCACCTGCTAAATTAGCTATTTGAGCAATTGAGTTGATAGGTTGATTTAATGCTAAGCAAAGCGAAGCAACACTAATAACGGTATCACCTGCACCAGAAACATCAGTAATATCTCTTTTGTGAGCCGTAAAATGTTTTTTATTATTCTTGTTTTTTATGAAAACACCATATTCAGAGAGGGTAATAAAAGTAATTTTATTTTTTTGAATAACATTGAATTGGTCAATGGCTTTTTCAATTTCGGTTACATCTGAAGGGTCAATTTCAATATTCAAACCTTCTTTTAATTCTTTAAGATTTGGTTTAAATAAGGTGATGTTTTGATAAAAATTAAAATTTGTCTTTTTGGGATCAACGGCTGTAGGAATATTTTTTTCATTACATAGCTTGGTAACTTTTTGAATCAATTGTTTAGTAATTACCCCTTTATCATAATCCTGAAAAATCACAACATCAATTTTGGAAGTACTAATAATTGAAGCTATCGACTCTATAAGTTGAGTATGTTCTTTTTCTGATAAGGAATGATTATTTTCAGAATCAACCCTTAATACTTGATGTTTGTTTCCGATGATTCTTGTTTTTACTGTAGTAATTCGTTCTTTACTTGTAATTACTCCAACAGCAGCTAACTTTTCGTTTTTTAAAAGTTTTCTAAATCTTTCGCCATCCTCATCATTACCAATTACAGAACAAAGTATTGGTTTTGCACCTAAGGCTTTAATGTTTAATGCTACATTGGCTGCACCTCCTAAGCGACTTTCTTTTTTTTCTACAGCAACTATTGGAACTGGGGCTTCGGGAGAAATACGATCGACTTTACCAAAAAAGTAGGAATCAATCATCACATCTCCAATAATCAACACTTTAAGTTGGTTGAAGTTGTTAAAAAGACTAATTAATTCATTTTTGTTCATCTGTTAATGTAATAATTCTAGGGTTCTTTTTATTCGTTGAATTGATTCTACTAGTATTTTTTCGGATGTAGCATAAGAAAATCTTACACAGTTAGGGTCTCCAAATGCTTCACCAGTAACTATTGCAACCAGAGCTTTATTTAGTAAAAACATGGTTAAATCAGTTGGATTTTTAATTGTTGTTGTGCCGTCACTTTTTCCGAAATAAGCGGTTACATCAGCAAAAATGTAAAAAGCTCCTTTGGGTTGGTTTAATTTCAATCCAGGTATTTCGCTCAATAAACTCAACACGAGGTCTCTTCTTTTTTTAAATGAATGACACATTTCAAAAGTGATAGATGGGTCCGCTTCTAGTGCAGCTTGAGCAGCTTTTTGAGCAATACTACAAGTGCCAGAAGTAAACTGACCCTGCATTTTTGTACAAGCATCTGCAATCCACTTAGGAGCTCCAATGTATCCAATTCTCCAACCCGTCATGGCATATCCTTTAGAAACTCCATTTACGGTTATCACTTGATTTTTTATAAAATCAAATTGAGCAATACTTTCATGTTTACCTGAAAAAACAATATGTTCATATATTTCATCCGAAACAATTAAAATGTTAGGATAATCTTTAATCAAATTAGCTATTTCAAACAATTCTTCTTTAATATAAACCGAACCACTTGGGTTACAAGGACTACTAAACCAAAGCATACGAGTTTTGTCAGTAATGGCAGCTTTAATTTGTGCAGTACTTACTTTAAAGTCGGTTGTAATAGTAGAGGGAAGAACGATACTTTTCCCTTCTGCTAATTTTATTATTTCAGAATAACTTACCCAATAAGGAGCTAGAATAATTACTTCATCACCAGGATTGATAATACTTAAGGCAATATTTGCTAAGGACTGTTTAGCTCCTGTAGAAACCACAATTTGTTCGGGAGAATAATCTAACTTATTATCTCTTTTAAATTTGTTAGAAATTGCTTTTCTTAATTCTGGATAACCAGGAACAGGTGTATAATGCGTGTAGTTTTCATCAATAGCTTTTTTAGCTGCATCTTTTATCAGTTGAGGTGTATCAAAATCGGGTTCACCAATGCTTAAGTTAATCACATCTTTACCTTCTGCAACAAGCTCTCTGCTTAACCTGGTCATTGCCAGCGTTTGAGATTCTGTTTGATTATTTATTCTATCTGATAATTTATTTTCCATACTAATAATAATAGCTCACAAAACTAATAAATTTGTACTAACAATCGTTGTATATCCTAATGGATAAATATGATTTGTTTTTTATAATTTTGCTACCTTAAGAATAAAGATAAAAAATACAATGGAAACATTTTTAGAACTATTAAAATACATTTTACCTTCTCTAGTGGTGTTCGCTGCAACTTATTTTGTGATTCAAAAATTTATGGATAACGAGCATCGAAAACAATTGTTGCAAATCAGAATAGAAAATCAACAAATTACTACACCATTACGATTACAAGCTTATGAACGATTGGTTCTTTTTTTAGAACGAATTTCATTAGATAGTTTAGTGTTAAGAGTTCATCAACCAGCCATGAATGCTAAGCAGTTGCAGCTAGAATTGATTAAATCTGTTAATCAAGAATTTGAGCATAACTTGGTTCAACAAATCTATATTTCCACCACCACTTGGGGTTATGTTAAAAAAGCTAAAGATGATGTGATTAAAGTAATAAATATGGCGGCGACACATGTTCCAGCAAATTCTAAAGGAGTAGATTTAGGTCAAAAAATATTTGAAATAATGATGAAAACAGAAGCTACACCAACTCATACAGCAATAACCCTTTTAAAAAAAGAAATTAGACAGTTGTTTTAGTGTTTTAGTTAAACGGCTGAATCGAAATTCCAAAAGCAAAATCAACTTCTGTAAAGAAAAAATGTTGTTGAGCTTTATCAGCAATATTTGGAGAAGTTCTTATATTTTGCATATCAATAAAACCTTCTTTTAATTCACCTCTAAAAAATAGATACTTAAAAAAAGTGATGTTTAAACCAACTTTAGCGGCAAAACCATAACCTGCAAAATGGAAGTGATCATTTCTTTCGTTATTCCATAGGGTTACATTCGATTTTGGCATTAAAGCACCAAGCCCAAAACCAAGTAGGGTATTCACTTGTACTTTATTTAGATTTACATCTAGTTTTAAAAATTTGAATAAATCATCATTTCGAGTAATTTCTGCATTGATATAATTTAAACCATCGGTGTGTTCAAATTGTAAAAACTCTTTATTTATGGAAAAATCATCATTAATGTAAGTTCCATCGTAGATACTTTCATCGTTGATGTATCCTGATATTTGAGTGTTTTGTTCTTGAACCATCACATATTTCATGTGGTCAACTCCTAAAGAAACATCAATGTTATTCGTAATAAAATAACCTATTCTTAAGTTGGTTTGTGGAATTGTTATTCGAACAGGATTAAAATAAGGGTCGAGACCAAAAGTTGATTGTCTGTCTTTGGCTTGGACATCATTTAATTCAAAATCATAATTACTTCCAGTAAAACGAATATCGGAATTTGTGTACCAACTTCTATTCCATCCCCAAAAGATATATAAGCGACCTTTGTTGGTTTTCAATGTGTTATTTTCTTGAGCATTACCAATAAAAGAAGTTAGCATTAAAAAAAATAGTGTTGTTGAATTAATAAGTTTCATTTAAAAATAAATAAGTTGTTAAGAACGGTGCCAAAATTAAAGATTACTTTTTAAAAATTTCGAGTAATTCTTTTGCAGCTTTAAAAGGACTGATAGCACCGTCCATCACTTTAATTTCTAATTCATTTATTTTGGCTTTTATCTTTTCATTCGAATAAAACAACTCTTTAATAGAAGTATTTATGGTGTTTTCTAACCAAAATTTCGATTGTAGTTTCCGATTGGTGTAAAAAGAAGTATTGGATTGAGTAAGTTTAAAATAATTCTCTATAATTTTCCATGTTTCAGAAATTCCTTTATTCTCAGTTGAAGAACAGATTCCAACTTGTGGCAACCATCCATTATCGTTTGCAGGAAATAAATGTAGGGCATTTTTATATTCTTGTTGGGCTAAATTGGCGTTATCCACATTACTTCCATCAGCTTTATTAATAATAATAACATCTGCAATTTCCATTATTCCTCTTTTAATTCCTTGCAACTCATCTCCAGCACCAGCAAGCATCAACAACAAAAAAAAGTCAACCATCAATTTTACTTCAGTTTCGGATTGACCAACACCAACAGTTTCTATTAATATGGTATCATAGCCTGCCGCTTCACATAAAATAATGGTTTCTCTTGTTGCTTTTGCAACACCACCTAATGCTCCAGAAGAAGGGGAGGGGCGAATAAAAGCATTTTCATTGATAGATAATTTATTCATTCTAGTTTTATCACCCAAAATACTTCCTTTTGTTTTGGTACTACTTGGGTCTATGGCTAAAACAGCAACTTTTTTATTTTTTTCTTCAATCAAATAAGTTCCTAAAGCTTCTATAAAAGTACTTTTTCCTACTCCTGGAACACCTGTAATACCAACTCTAACAGATTTTCCTGAAAATGAAAGACATCTTTCAATTAATTCTTCTGCTAATTGTTGGTGTTGACTGTTGGAACTTTCTATTAAAGTAATAGCTTTACTTAAGATTGTTCTACTCCCTTGCAGAATGCCATTAAAATAGTCTTCTATCTTTAGTGCTCTTTTATCACTAGCTTTTATATTATTAATATCTTTTGTCATAACTTATTTGAATAAAAGTAACAAAATTAAAATCATTTCGTACAAAAATGGAAGACAATAAATAGCTATTTGTCGAAGTAATTATTAAATTTGTCTACTAATCAAGTTTTGGAGGAACGAACTACCTATCGCTAAACCTAAAATATTGAATTATGGATTCAGGAATTATTACTGGAGTAGTTACTACAATTGTTTTGGGAATTGTTGTTATTTGGATTTTTATTTCTAGCAAAAGATATCACGATGCTAAAAAAAAAAGAAAGAATAATATCTAATTACCATTTATCATTTGTTTAGTCCTTTTGTGTAAATTACATCTTTTGCCATAGGTAAGTGGGTTAATTTTATACCCACAAACACTTATTCTATAGGAATGATTGAGATAAAAAATTTACACAAATCCTATAAAATAGGAAGCAACTCATTACATGTATTAAAAGGGATTAATTTTAATGTAGCTGAAGGGGAATTAGTTGCTATCATGGGATCTTCTGGGTCTGGAAAATCCACTTTACTTAATATTATTGGAATGTTAGATATTGCTGATGAAGGAACATATACATTAGATGGAGTTGAAATTAAAGACTTAGATGAAACAAAAGCAGCAAAGTACAGAAATAAATTTTTAGGTTTTATTTTTCAATCATTTAACTTAATTAATTACAAAACTGCATTAGAAAATGTAGCACTTCCATTATTCTATCAAAAAATTCCTCGAAAAATTAGGGAAGAAAAAGCAATACAATATTTAAAAAAAGTTGCCATAGCCGATTGGGCGAATCATTTACCAAGTGAACTTTCTGGCGGGCAAAAACAAAGAGTTGCCATTGCTAGAGCTTTAGCGGCAGAACCAAAGGTATTATTAGCAGATGAGCCAACGGGAGCACTAGACTCTGTTACATCTTGTGAGGTAATGCAATTAATTCAAGAAATAAACGATGAAGGAAAAACCATCTTAGTAGTTACCCACGAAACAGATATTGCTAATATGTGTAAAAGGATTGTTTTTCTTAAAGATGGGTTAATTATTGAAGATCGTTGTGTTGAACAAGTAAGGGCAAAAGCAGATGTTTCATAAAGACAGTTGGCAAGAAATATTTGAAACCATTAACAATAATAAGCTGAGAACCTTTCTTTCTGGTTTTACTGTAGCATTAGGAATTTTTATTTTTGTTATTTTATTTGGTTTTGGCAACGGCTTAAAAAATTCATTTCAAGAATTTTTTATGGATGATGCAACCAATATTTTCAGGCTTTTTCCTGGAACTACAAGCAAACCCTACAAAGGCTTTAAATCTGGAAGATTGATAGAGTTCGATAACAACGATATAGCAGAAATCAAACGCAATTTTCCTACACAACTACTATACATTACTCCTCGAATTACAAGAAATTATGTGGTTAAGTACATTAAAAAATCAAATAATTATGGATTAAGAGCTGTTGCACCGTCTCATCAATTTGCCGAAAAAACTATTCTAATGAAAGGTAGATTTATCAATCACCAAGATGTGAAAAATAAAACAAAATATGCAGTAATTGGAAGGTTGGTTGAAAAAGATTTATTTGAAGGTGATGACGCATTAGGTAAATATATTAACATAGGAAACAGGTCGTTTAAAGTAATCGGAGTTTTTCAGGATGATGGAGGGGATAATGAAGAACGATATATTTACACACCCTATACCACCAATCAGTTAATAGAAAAAAATAATGATAAAGTAGGCGAAATTACACTTGCATTTAAACCCGAGATAGGATTTGAAGGAGCAATGCAATTTGAGGAAGAACTCATGGTATTTTTAAAAAAACGTCATCACATTAGTACTGCTGATGAAAATGCAATTTTTATTAGAAATGTTGCAGACGATTTAAACCAAAATCAACAATTTGGAAGTTTGTTACAAATGGTAGTATCCTTTGTGGGTTTAGGTACTTTAATTGCTGGAATAATAGGGATAAGTAATATTATGGTATTTGTGGTAAAAGAACGAACTAAAGAAATAGGAGTAAGAAAGGCAATTGGTGCAACTCCACGAGCTGTTATCTTTATGATTTTACAAGAATCAATTTTTATTACAACTGCAGCTGGATATATTGGATTATTTGGAGGTATTTTATTATTAAAATCAATAGGAACTTCATTAGAAGATTATTTTATAAAGAACCCTTATATTGATATGAGTACAGCTATTTTTGCTACATTAATTTTAATAATTTTTGGAGCAATTGCAGGTTATGTTCCAGCAAGAAGAGCAGCTCGTATAAAACCAATTGAAGCATTAAATGATAAGTAATGTTACTATTTAACAGAGATACTTGGCAAGAAATATTTGGCTCTATTAAAAAGAATAAAGCAAGAACAATAATTACTGTAATTGGAGTTTTGTGGGGTATCTTTATTTATATCGTTCTTTCTGGTGCAGCTAAAGGATTAGACCATGGTTTTGAAGAAAAATTTGAAGATGTTGCAATGAACAGCATGTTTGCGTGGGCTCAACAAACTAGTGTTCCTT
>PFUQ01000201.1 GCA_002790175.1 Flavobacteriales bacterium CG_4_9_14_3_um_filter_32_8 | reverse complement strand
TATTATCAAAGCATTGTAGTTCAGTTAATGAAATAAAATCTTCAATACCTGTCAAGTCGTTTATATTAAAACCATTTACCGATAAATTAGTAATGTTACTTATTACGGCAGTAGAAACAAATCCGTCAAGAATAACATCATAACCCTGCCAATATAATGCAAATTCAAAATTAGCATCAGGTATTGCAGTTGTTTGGGCTGTAGTTAAGTTTGATAATGAAATAACTAATAAAAAAGATAGTATTACTTTCATAGTTTTGGCTTTAATAATAATTAAATGTAAACCAAATGAAAAGAAAAAACTAATAAGTGTCAATTTATTTTCCTAACGGTAGTTTTATAACCAGTTTTGTATCATTTTTGATAAAAAACGAACTTACCTGATAAAGGAATATCAGGTATTTACTTTTTCCCCCTTCTCCTCCAAGCATAATTAATTCTCTGTTTCAAGCATTCGCTTGGAACAAATTAACCTAAATCATTAATTCAATATTTATTTTTCCTTTTCCATCGCTATAATCAATAGCACTACTCCAACAATAATCTTCCGCATTTCTCACCATTTCTGCTTCAACAGGATTATTATGTAGATAGTTTAATTTACTATCTATCATGTAATTATCCCAAAGTTCGATGGGTTGATTGTGCTGTTGCCATAATTGCCAATCCTTGTTGTTGCTATTTTTCTTACCTGCTCGTTCAAACATCCAGAGCAACCATTCTTTCCTACTTTCTTGCGGATGATTACTTATTTCTTCCTTTAATTTTTTAGAAGTAAATCGTTTAAAATCTCGAAGTATATCTTGCATTGGTTTTTCTCTTGTTCCTATTATTAAATGTACATGACTTGGCATGATGCACCATGCATAAACAATTAAATCTTTCTCTTTTTGGCAGTAGGCTAATGCATCTGTTATCGTATAACAATATTCCTTACGAGTAAATAAATCTATCCAATATATAACGGCAAAGCTTACAAAATAAGGTTTGTTTTGGTCTCTAAATTTATAGGCTCTGCTCATGGTTTACAAAAATAGTTTTTTGTTTCTTTTTATTTGGTATTCCAAGCGAATGCTTGAAATAGAAGTTTTATTATTATATGCTAAGAAGAAAAAGGGTTGCAAAAATACTTGTTTGTTTCTTTATATTTGGTATTCCATCAGTCGGCTGACTTATGAAATAGAAGTTTTATTTTTATATGTTTAGAAAAGAAATGGGAGTTTCTATTCTTTTCACTTTCCCTTCTTCCGTTTTTCTACTTTCTCTTCCTTCTTTTTCTCTTTATCGTAATCTAGTTTTCCGCCCCTTCGCAGCTTGTCATTTTAAATTATCTCTTCTGTATTTTTCATACAGAACTAGATAATTTTAATGGCATAGCGATAAAGTTACTAAATCTTTTTTCTATAACGCTGTGCCATTCAAATTTTTACTCCCGATTCTATCGGGAGTAAAATCTTAGAATACAAGCTGCTTCTTTGTCTTAGTTGGTATTTGGCAAGATGTGGTGGATGCTGAACTTTTTCTTCTTTCTTTTCCCCCATAAAAATATTCCCAATTAATAGTTCTATATTTGGGAACTTTTAGCTACTTTTGTCCGTACAATGAAAAGAATATTTGCAAAAAGTACTTTAAGGGCTTATTGGTTAAAACATGTTGATGCTGAACAATATTTAAAAACTTGGTACGACACAGCAATAAGTTCAGATTGGAAATCGCCAAACGATGTTAAAAAGACTTATGCTAATGCTAGTATTCTTAAAAGCGGACGAATTGCTTTTAATATTAAAGGAAATTCATATCGTTTAATTGTAAAATTTAATTTTGAAAAACAATGGGCATTTATTCGTTTCGTTGGCACGCATGCTGAATATGATAAAATAAATGCAGATAACATATAAATTAGATAGAATGAACATTAAACCTATAAAAACTGAAATGGATTACCAAGCTGCATTGAACAGACTTGACAAAATTTTTGATGCAAAAATTGGAACTAAAGAAAGTGATGAAGCAGATATTCTTGGATTATTGATTGATGA
The DNA here is from genome assembly GCA_002790175.1 of Flavobacteriales bacterium CG_4_9_14_3_um_filter_32_8. Taxonomy (GTDB): domain Bacteria; phylum Bacteroidota; class Bacteroidia; order Flavobacteriales_E; family Vicingaceae. The sequence continues at coordinate 9,262 of PFUQ01000201.1, read as the reverse complement.
CTACGAAAACATTCATTACCCAATTGAGGCTCCGGATCCTATTGAAGCAATAAAAATAAGAATGAAAGAGCTTGGCTTAAAACAAGTTGATTTAGTTTTTGAAATAGGTGGAAAAAGTAGAGTTTCAGAAGTTTTAAACCGCAAACGCAAATTAACAATTGACATGGTTCGTAATCTAACTGAAAAACTTAGTCTTTCTGCTGGACTTTTAATAAAAGATTACCAGTTAACACAATAATACGATTTGCCAATAGTGGCTATGTAACCAAGCTATTTATCCTCGCAAAACTTGGCAGAATGTTTATAAATTAGGACTTGCGTTGGATTTATCGTTTTCCCTTCTTACGTTTTTCTGCTGCGTCTTCTTTCTTTTTCTCTTTATCGTAATCTAATTTTCCACCCCAAAAACGCATTTGTTGTAAGGTCCAATTAATTCTACCTTGTAAAAATCCACTTGGTCGTTTGGCATTGTATTTTAAAGGGCTGGGTAAAATAACGGTAATGGTTGCCGCTTGTTGTTTGCTTATTTTGATAGCCGATTTATTAAAATATTCGTGCGAAGCTGCCTCTGCTCCATAAATTCCATTGCCCATTTCTATCACATTCAAATAAACTTCCATAATCCGTTGTTTACTCCAGCAGGTTTCAATTAAAAAAGTAAAATAAACTTCAAAACCTTTTCTCACCCAATTTCTGCCATCCCATAAAAAAACATTTTTTGCTACTTGCTGACTAATGGTGCTTGCACCTCGTTTGCGTTTACTCTTTTCGTTGTGTTTTAGTGCTTTTTGTATCGCACCAAAATCAAAGCCGTGGTGTTTAAGGAAATTTTGGTCTTCCGAGCAAACAACAGCCAATTGTAAATCGGGTGAAATTTCTTCTAAAGGTTTCCAAGTTTTATTCAATTTCATGGGTTTGCCAGCTACTTTTTGTTCCACACAACGAATAACCATCAATGGAGTAATGGGTATCGGAACCCATCTAAAAATGATTACCGAAACCACACTAACACCAATAAACCAAAGGAAAATTTTTAAGCAAATTTTCCAAATCCGCACCAAGAATTTTTTCATTTTTGATTGCTCAACTTGAGTTAAACGGTGCAAATTTAAAATAAAAAATGGTTGGATTGTTGAACTTGTTTTGGCATCAAAAATATACGAAAAGAATAATATCATTTACGCCTCCTATTTTTCAACAAATTCCTACTTTTGCACCTTTAAAATTGGTAATGCAATACAATAAAGAAAAACAACTACGTTACGATAGTGCTTATTTAAAGATGGCTTTAGAGTGGGCAAAATTATCGTATTGCAAAAGAAAACAAGTGGGTGCCTTAATTGTAAAAGACAAAATGATTATTTCGGATGGCTACAACGGTGCTCCAACGGGTTTTGATAATTGTTGTGAAGATGAAAATGAAAAAACACATTGGTACGTTTTGCATGCCGAAGCCAATGCCATGATGAAAGTTGCAAAATCTACCCACAATTCAAACGGAGCAACACTTTACATCACCTTATCTCCTTGTAAAGAATGTAGCAAACTAATATTGCAAGCAGGAATAAAACGGGTAGTTTTTATCGATATTTATAAAGATGATTCGGGTTTGGATTTTTTAAAAGAAGCCGGAATTGAACTCACCCAAATCAAAAACTTATCTTAAAAATTAATGAGTAAAAATAAAGCATTAGTGTTTATTTTATTGCCAATTATTATTACTGGAAGCGTAGTTGTTGGCATTTTTTTAGGTTCTTATTTAACACCTTCCGATGTTAACAACAAAAATTTTATTTTTCCTCAAACTCAACGTTTCAACACGGCAACCAAACTCAACGAAATATTAAATTTTATTGAAGATACTTATGTTGATTCAGTAGATAAAAAGAATTTAACTGAGCGTTCCATCACTGCAATGTTGGCACTGTTAGATCCTCATTCCTATTACATTCCTGCTCAAGAATTTAACGAAATGAATGATCCCATTGAAGGAAATTTTGAAGGTATTGGCATCGAATTTCGAATAAAAAACGATACCGTATTGGTTATCTCACCCATTGTAAATGGACCTTCTGATAAATTAGGAATTAAAGCCGGTGACCGAATTGTAAAAGTTGATGCCACAGAAATTGCAGGAATTGGAATTACTAACGAACAAGTTATTAAGTTACTAAAAGGACCTAGAGGTTCAAAGGTTGGAATTGACATTATTCAACAAAGCACTCAAAAAAAGAAACACTTTTCAATAGAAAGAGACCAAATACCTATTTTTAGTATTGACGCTCCTTATCTTGTTAAAGATAAAATTGGCTATTTAAGAATTACCCGTTTTTCAAAAACAACTTATACCGAATTTTTAGAAGCAACTCAAAAGTTGAAGAAACAAGGAATGAAAAAACTCATTATCGATTTAAGAGGAAATGGTGGTGGCGTGTTAGAAGTAGCTATTCAAATTGCTGATGAAATTATTTCAAAAAATAAAATGATTGTTTATACCTCTGGAAGAGTAAGAACTAAAGAAGAATATTTTTCTACAGCAAATGGAACTTTAGAAACAACTGGTATTGCTATTTTAATTAACGAGAATTCTGCTTCAGCGAGTGAGATTCTTGCAGGAGCAATACAAGATAATGATAGGGGAACGGTAATTGGAAGACGTTCTTTTGGTAAAGGTTTGGTTCAAGAACAAGTGATGTGGCCCGATGGCTCTGCCTTAAGATTAACCGTTGCCAGATATTATACACCAACAGGAAGATGCATTCAAAAATCTTATGGTGCATCTATTGAAGAATATCACGCTGAATCCTATAACCGATATTTGAATGGTGAACTGCTTTCGGCTGATAGCATTCATTTTCCAGATTCACTAAAATTTTACACACCCGAAGGGAAGGTAGTATATGGTGGTGGTGGAATTATGCCCGATGTTTTTGTTCCTATGGATACCACAAATGGAACGCCTTATTTGTATGAACTAAGATACAATGGAATTATTCAGGATTTTGCATTAGATTATGCCGATAAAAATAGAACATCTTTACTTAATAAGTATAAAAGTGCATTGGATTTTAAAAATAAATTCCACGTAACCAACGACATTTTTAACAGCATTATTAAATATGCGAGCGACAATTCTATTAAAAAAAATTTAGAAGAAATTAGTACCTCTAAAGGAATAATTTCTAGAGAATTAAAAGCCACCATCAGCCGTAATTTATTTAACGATTTCGGTTATTATGTCATTATGAATGAGCATGATGAAACCATACAAGAAGCTTTGAAAATTTTAAAGTAAATTAAGATGATAAAAGACATTAATCATCCCATCATTAAAAATGTTGCCGTTGCTGTAGTAAAAGAAAAAAATGAAATCAACACAACCGTTTGGAATGTTTACATCATTAATCAGCAATCACAAACCATAGAAAATGTTTTAATTTCTTCAAAAGGGTATATTACTGATTTAAAAGGAGAGGAAAGTAAAACTTCAATATTAAGACATTATTTAGGAGACATCAGATCTAAAGAATATAAATTGATTGAGCCTGTAATTGAAGAAGTTTTTGCACTTCACAATGAGTATTGGGTTAGCTTTTATTTGAACCAAGAATTGTTTGATAAAAAATATATTTTTTTAGCAGAAACCATTAAAGATGAAAATTTAATTAATATTCCAATCATCAATAAATTAGGTGTAATGATTAAATAAATCCCAAATGATAAATAACAAATCTCAAATAACAAATGACAAATTCAAAATAACAAATGTCTTTTTACACGCCCCTAACCCCTATTTTTAGAGAAGAACGACAAACACACTACACCTTTTGCCTAATGCCTTTCGCCTAATGCCTAATGACAATTTGTTAACTCGCAACTTATTTTTATATTTGTTATTCATTAACGGATAACTATTTCAACCAATTTATATTCATTATGCTTCAAAAAATTAATCTCGAAAAAGTTCTCTTTCTAGACATCGAAACTGTTGCTCAACATCCAGATTTTTCCCAATTGAGTGATGATTTTAAAAAACATTGGGAACACAAAGCAAGTTTCCTTGCCAATGAAAATGAAACGCCAGCAGACATTTACCAAAAAGCAGGAATTTATGCCGAATTTGGAAAAATTGTTTGTATCTCAGTTGGTTTTATTCGTACAGAAATGGGCATTAAAACTTTACGCCTAAAATCGTTTTTTAGTGATGATGAAAAAACTTTATTAACCGATTTTTTTGAATTATTAAACAAACATTATCACAAAAGTGATTGTTTATTATGTGCCCACAATGGTAAAGAGTTCGACTTCCCATACATTGCCAGAAGAGCATTGGTAAATGGAATAGAAATTCCATCAATACTTGATTTTGCTGGAAAAAAACCTTGGGAGGTTCCTCATTTAGACACCTTACAATTATGGAAATTTGGTGATTACAAACATTACACTTCTTTAAGTTTACTAACTTCGATTTTTAACATCCCAACACCTAAAGATGATATTGATGGCAGCATGGTAAATGACGTTTATTGGAAAGAAAAAGACATCAATCGTATTGCTATTTATTGTCAGAAAGATGTAGTAGCTTTGACCCAACTATTTTTGAGATTTAGAAACGAAAGTTTGATTGAATCCGAAAATATTTTTATACCCTAATTTTGTAATTGTTAATGAAACCCATCGTAAACAAAACATTTCTAATCCTTTCAATTTTTCTTTTATTCTCTTGCGAAACCTATAAAAGCCCCTATTTTAATGAATTATTAATATCTGAAAAAGGCAACTTAAGGGGAGCGGAAATAGGTATGACCTTAGAAAATGTAAAAGCAATTGAGGATGTTAAATTTTTAATGGATGAAACCCCCGAATATTTAAATTACGATTATAACATCAACATGGGTAATAGTTACACCGTTACTTATGATTTTTCTGAAACTAATGAATTGTACGAGATTGAAATTGCCATCTATTTAGATGCAATCCTAGATGCTGATGTACTTTTTAATGATTTCTCTACCTATTTTAATAATAAATACAAAAAAGGCAAAAAAGAAGATGACGGATATTCAACTTGGTTAACAAATTCTTCTCTAACTGGCCATCATATTACTGTATCCATAATTAATGATAGCAAAGATTATGGTTTTATTACAATTCTAGTCAGTGATTTAGATTATTAATTGATAGTCGATTAACCATTATTTATCTCCTGATAATATTCGCTAATCTAATCAACCAAGAGGTATTCTTATAATTTCTTGTTTTATTTTTTTATTAAGTGTATTTTTATTGCCCTTTCAAGTGAATACTAAAGTATGAGCAATAACACATTATTAGAAATAAGAAATTTAGTAACAGAATTTCAAACTGAAGACGAAACTGTTAAAGCTGTAAATGATATTTCTTTTACGCTTAACAAAGGGGAAACCATTGGTGTTGTTGGAGAATCAGGCTCAGGGAAATCCGTGACTGCTTTATCTGTAATGCGATTAATACAGAATCCTCCCGGAAAAATAGTTTCTGGAGAAATTCTTTTTCACTGTGATAAGGGTAGTGTTGACTTATTAAAATCATCAGAAAAAGAGATGAGAAGTTTTCGAGGAAATGAAATATCGATGATATTTCAAGAACCCATGACTTCCTTAAATCCTGTTTATAGTTGCGGCGACCAAGTTGCTGAGGCGATTATGCTACATCAAAAAGTGAATAGTAAAACTGCCAAACAACGCACTATAGAACTATTTAGAAAAGTAAAACTACCTCGACCAGAAGTAATTTTTGATTCTTATCCTCATCAAATATCAGGAGGACAAAAACAACGAGTAATGATTGCTATGGCAATTTCCTGCAACCCTTCCATCTTAATTGCAGATGAACCAACAACTGCTTTAGACGTTACTGTTCAAAAAACCATTTTGGAGTTGATGATGCAATTGCAACAAGATGATGACATGGGGATTTTATTTATTACTCACGATTTAGGTGTTATCGCAGAGCTCGCCGACAAAGTAGTGGTGATGTATAAAGGAAAGATTGTTGAGCAAGGTACTGTTATGGATATCTTTATGAATCCTCAACACCCTTACACTAAAGGTTTACTTGCTTGCAGACCGCCTTTAAATAAAAGATTACACTGGTTACCAACCGTTTCTGATTTTATGACTGTTGACGCAAACGAAATAATGCACGAAACCAACAAATCTGTTGAGGAAGTTACCAATAGTTTAATTATTTCTCCTGATGATATTACGAAAAGACATGAAAACCTTTTCAAACAAGCACCAATTTTAGAAATTAAAAACCTAAAAACTTATTTCCCAATTAATAAGGGTCTTTTTGGCAAAGCTAAAGACAACGTAAAAGCTGTTGATGATGTATCTTTTGACGTTTATCCCGGTGAAACATTAGGATTAGTGGGGGAATCTGGTTGCGGAAAAACTACTTTAGGTCGAACTATTTTAAAATTAGTAGCACCAACATCTGGACAAATCATATTTGAAGGAAACAACTTAACTAACCTTGGAACGAAAGAAATGAGGCATTACCGTAAAGAAATGCAAATTATTTTCCAAGACCCATATTCATCACTTAATCCTCGTATTACTATTGGCGAAGCCATTATGGAACCTATGAGAGTTCATGGCATGTATAATAACGACGAAGAACGAAAAGAGAAAGTGTTGGAACTGCTAACAAGAGTAAGTTTGTTAAAACAACATTTTTACAGATATCCACATGAATTTTCTGGTGGACAACGACAACGGATTTGTATCGCTCGTTCCTTATCATTAAATCCTAAATTTATTATTTGTGATGAGTCTGTTTCCGCACTAGACGTATCTGTGCAAGCTCAGGTATTGAACTTATTAAACGAATTAAAAGAAGAATTTAATTTTACTTATATTTTTATTTCTCACGATTTATCGGTTGTTAAATTTATGAGCGACAGAATGATTGTGATGCAAAATGGAAAAATTGTTGAAATGGGCTTAGCAGATGAAATCTATTTGAACCCAAAAACAGATTATACCAAAGAATTGATTAATGCCATACCAAAAGGAGAGTTAGAAGATATTAAAGCTTCAATGGCTAAGAAAGCAAATCGAAGAGCTGCTACCGTTTAATCCTTAAAAAGTATGGCAAAAACAAAAATTAAAACGGCTTTTTTTTGTCAGAATTGTGGTGCCCAATTTCCTAAATGGATTGGAAAATGCAACTCTTGTAACGAGTGGAACACCATTATCGAAGAAGTCATCAGTAACCCTCATCCAAATGAAGTTCATACTTCTTTTACCACTAAACGCACCAACAAACCTCAGCAAATCGATGATATTGATTTAGTTGATTTTCCACGAATAAAATTGCCTGGAACAGAACTCAACAGAGTGCTCGGTGGCGGATTAGTTCCTGGCTCATTAGTGTTGTTTGGTGGTGATCCGGGTATTGGAAAATCGACCTTAATGTTACAAATGTCGTTGCGGTTAAAAGGTTATAAAATACTTTATGTAACAGGCGAAGAAAGCGAGCAACAAACAAAAATGCGAGCAGACCGAATAGGAAATAAAAACCCTGATTGCTATATTCTTACCGAAACTTCTACTCAAAACATATTTCATCATATTAAAGATTTACAGCCACAACTATTGGTCATCGATTCTATTCAAACCTTACACACTGGAGTTATTGATTCATCACCTGGAAGCATTTCTCAAGTTCGAGAATGTACGTCCGAATTGATGCGATATGCCAAAGAAACCAATACCCCTGTTTTTTTAATTGGTCACATTACCAAAGATGGCAACATTGCTGGTCCAAAAATATTAGAACACATGGTAGATGTGGTACTTCAATTTGAAGGCGATCGCAACCATATTTACCGTTTATTGCGTTCCATCAAAAACAGGTTTGGTTCTACCAACGAATTGGGAATTTACGAAATGTATGGTGCAGGATTAAGAGAAGTAGAAAACCCTTCGGACATATTAATTAGCAACAAAGACGAACAATTGAGTGGTGCTGCAATTGCCGCTACGATGGAAGGAAATCGCCCTTTATTAATAGAAATACAAGCATTGGTAAGCTCTGCGGCTTATGGCACACCTCAACGCTCAACAACAGGGTTCGATTCCAGAAGATTAAATATGTTGTTGGCAGTTTTAGAAAAACGTTGTGGTTTCCGTTTAGGAGCAAAAGATGTTTTTTTAAACATTGCTGGTGGGTTAAGAATTGATGATCCTTCGATTGATTTGGCGGTAATAAGTGCCATACTTTCGAGCAGCGAAGATATGCCAATCCATTCAGGAATATGTTTTGCAGCCGAAGTTGGTTTATCTGGTGAAATAAGACCCATTAGTAGAATAGAACAACGCATTATGGAAGCCGAAAAATTGGGTTTTGAAAAAATAGTTATTTCTAAATACAATAAAAAAGGACTGAGTACCACTTCCTTTAAAATAGAATTGGTATTAGTGAGTAAAGTAGAAGAAGTTTTTACACTTTTATTTGGTTAGTATATGAAAACAATTACACTTTTTTGTTCCTTATTAATCCTTTTTTCTTGTAGTAATACCATTGTAAAAAAGCCAAAAAGCGAAGCAGCACTTGAAGAAGAAAAATCATTTAAAAAAGAAATTATCGCTCTTGGCAAGGATGGTTATTTTTTAGTTGCAAGGGGTTATAAATTTAATGATCATTTAGTTTCTACTGCAACTATTTCTGAATACTCTCATGCTGTGATTCTTGATGTTACAAACGATAATATTATTGAAGCTACGGCAGAAGGTGTTCATCCACTTGCTTTGGATTCATTTATTCATAAATCGTTTAAAATAACCATGGTAAAACCTTCTGGTTATAGTCCAGAAAGAGCCGAAGATGCTTTGCAATGTTGTTCCGATAAGCTTGGAAAACCTTATGATTTTACAGGCACTGTAGGTATTGATAGGACAGAGAAGTTTTATTGTAGCGAATTGGTAGTAGAATGCTACCAGCATTTAGTAGATTCTATTAAACTGCCACATGTAATTACTCCTGGAAAAGTGTTGGAATATGGCGAAACCATTTACATTACGCCAGATAGAATCATAAAGAAATGATGATTAATAAATATACTAATTTTAACTACATTTGAAAATAAATAAACCGAAACACTTCATCGGTTATCTATCATAAAATAGGTAGATAACCGCAAGTCTATATCGGTTATAAACAAGTTAATCGGCAATCCCGCCCCACTAGGCTCACAAACGATTGCCGATTAACGGGA
>PFUQ01000037.1:685-11204 GCA_002790175.1 Flavobacteriales bacterium CG_4_9_14_3_um_filter_32_8 | reverse complement strand
AATTTTAATAATACAGATGTTATGAAAAAATAAGTAACTTTTATTCTTAAACTTCGTTTATACCCTTAATTCCTAGTCTAAAGAAATTATGAAGTTTTTTATTACCATTATCTTTTCAATTTTAATTTTTGTTGATGTTTCCTTTAGTCAGGTAAATTTTATGGGCTATTTAGTGAGTAAAGACAATAAGAAAATAAAAGATGTTGTAGTTAATCTTTACAAAGGGAATGAGCAAATTTCCTCTAAAATATGGTCGAATAAGTTTGATTATGATCTTGACCTTGAAACCTATTATACGTTAGAATTGATGAAAGAAGGATTTGTTCCTAAAAGAATTGCTATTTCTACTTTTGAAGGCGATAAAGGTGCAGAGCCTTTTCTTTTTGTGATGGAATTAATCGCAGAGAAAGACGCAACAGAAGGTGTAGATTCGGATTTTCCTGCCGTAATTATTGAGTACAAAAAAGATGAAGGGACTTTCGATTTTGATGAGGAATATGCTAAATTTTTAAAAAAAGAACAAAAAGACGCAAAAAAAGAGAAGGAAAAAGAAGAAAAAAATTAAAAACCTGATTTTTTCATAAACATTCTTACTTTTTCATATTCTGGCGAATATTTTCTGTAAAATTCTAATTTTTCACCATACATTTCTTCTTTATTTACATTTTCAGTAACAAAAGATTTAAAGTTTTCGGTAGTTACAGAATCTGCTTTAAAGTTTTTATCCACAAAATCTGCATCAATAAATTGAATGTAAAATTCATTTTTTCCTGTCCACCCATATTTACAATACAAGTATTTACCTTCTGGGCTTTCGATATTAAAAATATCATATTCCCCAATTTCTGTTGAATAGACTCTATAATTGTATTTTTGTTCAAACTTATTGTTTTCTCCAAATTGATTGTGAGAAACCTTAAAAACAGATTTAACTGCCTTTTCTATTAACAATTCTTCTCTTCCTCCTTTTTCATGAAAAGAAACCCATTCTCCAACTAACTTCTTGTCAACTTTAAGAGATTCTTCATAAGAGCTTAATTCTACAGTTCCTTCATAAGGACAAGCCATTAGCAATAAACTAATAGTTATTAGTGATAAATAAAGTAGTTTTTTCATAATATCTATTTTTTCTCTTCCTAAGTAGATGAAAATTATTCTCTGCGTAATACAAAGGTAATTATTTCGTGATAAAACTTAAATTTTCACCAGGTTTAATCACTTCAATCCATTTGCCAGGGTTACGTGCATTAATTTTATTATCATACATTGCCTCACAATAAACAGTTGGTAAATAAAATTTACCTAAATAAGCTGCATTCAATAGGATCCGATAGGTCTTTGTTTTTCCTTGCTCAATGTTAAAATAAGTGTAAACCCGATCATCTCTAATGTTTTCATAAGTAGGAACATCTGCAGCATGAACATTAATACCATCCATTCTGGAATTATGAATTTCCCATCCTGATGGGAAAATCTGTGTTAATGCCATTTCTTGATAATTTCCTAATATGCCAGGATTGGTAATTTTTACTTCAGCCATAAAGTCTGTTCCTTGATCCAATTGAGTTACATCAATTTCGTTGCCTTTCATATCTAGATAATTAATGTTCATGCTTAAGTTGTTGGAAGCAGAAGTTTGATCACCAATTTCTGGAACTCCTTCTAAGGTAACTCTCGCATAAATAATGCCTTTTCCATTATTTTTAACAAACACTATACCGTCAGATTTTCCAATTAATTTCATGTCAATTTGAGACACAGGTTTTAGTGTAGCTGCTTCTACGTTTTCCTTCCCTAAATTATAGTTGAATCTTAATTCTTTTGAAGTTCCATTATCACCAGCAAATTTAGACATGGCAATTAAACAATAAGCGGTAGATTGTGTGCTCATCCAACGATTACTACTTAATGGACCTGAAACTTTTTTCATCACACCAATCGCTTTGGAACGTTGTTTCATTAAACTCATGGTTTCTAAAATCATTGCTTCATCTCTATCTCCAGAGCCATAACTGTAAGATAATTCAGCATAATCTTTAACTGTAGTTGTTAGTTTGTTGGTTAGTTTAATAGCTATTTCGGGTTGTCCTGCCAACACATAAGCAGCAGCTAATCGCCATTTGGCTTGAACAGAAAGTCCTGTTTTTTCTCTTAACCGATTCATTTCTCCCAACTGAGGATTATTGGCTAAAGCCAACGTGTATAATCGGTAAGCCTGCGTTAAATCTTGATTTTCATAATAATATTTATTATTAACAGATTTAGGTGACCACTCCCGAGCAATTTTTTTCTGGTAGTTAATCCAGTTTGATTTAAAACCAATAGGAATTTTATAACCTTTTGCTTCTGCCTCTAACATAAAATGCCCTGCATAACTTGTTCCCCAATCATCTGACTCGGTAGCATTTGGCCAATAACCCAAACCACCATTTGACAATTGGAATGATTTTAAACGATTGATAGCAGCTTTTACATTGGTGCTTATCTTTGTTTTCATTTTTTCATCCACTTCCATTACCGTACTTAAAAAGAGTTGAGGAAAGGCAGCAGAGGTTGTTTGCTCTACACAACCATGTGGGTATTGTAATAAATATTGTAAGCGTCTGCCAAAATCAATAGGAGGGATGTTTGATATTTCTAATGTTCCCTTGTTGGTTCCTATCATGCCAATTGGAGTATAATTTTTACTCCACGATTGTCCAGGTTCTATTACTGCATCGTAATAATCAACAACAGGAGGATTTGGAACTCTTACCTCAATTTCTATATCATAAGCTGCTTTTTCTTTTCCACTTTTTACAATGACATGAACTTTGCCCACACCCAATTTTTTTGCAACTTCTAAATCAAAGTTAACCACTTGGTCGCCAATTTCATCGAATACTATTGATTTTGTTGAACTTCCGGTAAAGAAGTTATTGGTTTTAACTTCTATGGTTACATTTTTTACGTGTTTTTCCATTGCAAAAACAGTAACTGGAAGTTTAACAGATTCGCCAGGACCAACGACCCGAGGTAAAGTTGCCAAAACCATTAATGGTTTTCGAACTGGAGTTGTTTTTTCTGCCCATCCATAAGCTTCATCTTGCCCTGCAATAATCATGGTTCGAACAGAACCAACATATCTTGGCATTTTTATTAGGTGAGATTTACTAGCACCTTTACCTAACTCAAATGGACCAATAAATTTAACCATGGGTTTAAAACGATTGGCTTTGTTTCCCTTAGCTCCTTCAACTTCTCCATCACCACCAATCGAGAATAATTGAGCAATTTTTCCACCATAAGCTCCTATCACATAATCATACATATCCCACGTTTTCACTCCGAGTGCTTCTCTCGCATAAAAACTTTGCCAAGGGTCTGGAGTTTTAAAACGTGTTAAATCCAATAATCCTTCATCTACAATCGCAATGGTGTAAGTCATTGCTTTTCCATCTTTTTCTTTTACCTGAATGGTGAAATTTTCTTCGGGAGCTAATATTTTTGGCATATTAAGTACAGGCTGAATTTTAGTGTTCGGATTTTCAACCAGTATTGGAATTACACCATAAAGTCTTATTGGTAAGTCATTGGCAGTATATAAATGGGGTTGAACTAAGGTGATGTTGATGTAAACATTTGGTGTCATTTCTTCGGAGACCTTAAAGTCGAAATTAGTTTCATCTTTTTCTGTTTTCACCCAATAAGCTTGAATAATTTTAGAACCAGATTCGATGCTCACTAATGCTCTTCCGTCTTTAGCAGAAGGAAAGTTAACTTTTACGGTTTCACCAACATTGTAGGTTGTTTTATCCGAACTAAAACTTAACATGGAAGCTCCGCCTGGGTTTTCTTTTTGAGCTCGACCTGCCCATCCTGGCCAATCTAAGTAAACAGCTTTTCCTGTTGCATGACCACTTACTGGGTCAATAATCCGAACCAAGTATCTTCCCCATTCAGGATAATTTACTCTAAATGTAAATTTACCATGACCGTTTTTAGTATTTACCACTTTTTTAATGATAGGTTGATGATATGAATTTCCCACATAATCAGCTAAATTATCTTCGTCAGAACTCCACCACCAACGCCATTCTACTTTGTAAACTTCCACTTCTAAACCAGTGCGTGAAATTGGTATTCCATCTTCATTAACGGTAACTATATTAACAGTTTGGTTGGTGTCGGTTAACAACATTCCTCTGGCTTTATCACCACTCGGAAGTTTTATTCCGACATAAGATTCATAAGGAGAATAAGGAATTGAAAATCGATCGATACTAAAGTCGCCACTTTCTTCGAAAACTCGTGCAACAAAATTGGCTTTTAACATTCCTGGAGCTTCATCAGAGATGTTGAGGTTAACTTTTACAGCAGCATTTCCCTCGTTGTCAATTTTCTCATCAAAAACGGTTATTTCTTCTGATTCAAAGTTTCTTGCTGGGTCATCAAAATAATAATCTGGATATTTTTTAAATGTGGTATTTGTTTGAGATAAAGTAGCGGTAATCGTTGCTTTTAAATTTCTTGCCTTTGCACCATGCAACCATTTTACGTTTAGGTTTCCAGCTACATCACTATTAGCTATGGTTAGTTTATCGACTCCAAAATCGATGTTGATTTTTAAACGGTTGGGTTTTATGGTTTCTATTTTAATATTTTTTTGGAAAGTTGCTCCACCTACTTTAACCACTGCAGACCAATTTCCTGTTGGAGCATCGGCATCAGTTATCGTTGAAAAATTATAAAATCCATTTAAACCATTTGTTTTAATAGTCTTTGTAGCTAATTGACCTTGAGGATTATATAATTCGAAAGAAACTGGATGGCTTTTAGGCAATAATTGATCCTCATCTTCCAAAATAAACATTACATATAGTGAATCTCCAGGTCTCCAAACTCCTCTTTCAGCATACATAAATCCTTTAATTCCTTTTTGCACTACATCGCCTTGCACATCAAACTTACTTAAAGAAAGAGAAGAGCCATCATCTAATCTTAAATAGCCTTTTTGAGTTCCTTTTTTTGCAAGTAATAAAAACGGCTTTTTTTCTAATTTTAAATTGGCTAATCCCTCGCTATTGGTCTGGATTGTTCCAATTAATTGTTGTTGGTAGTTATAAATTTCAAGAGTAACTCCGGCAATAGGATTTGTGCTTCTTAAATCGGTAACAGCAAAGGTCATGTTATTGTTTCCACCAGCTTTTGCGATAATTCCTAAATCAGATGCGAGTACGTTTCTACTTACATTTTTTCGCTTACCATAGTATGATTTTGTGCAAGGGTCATCACGATCTTGGTAATTGTAATCATATCCATAATCATCATAATAGTAATAATCTTCGTAATAATAGTCATCGTAATAATCCCAATTACTTTGTTCTATTTCGTCATCTTCTTCCCAATTTTCTTCCATCGATTCCATTTCATTTTCGCTTACCTTTTCTCCATCACAAGGGTATAAAGAGAAAGCTTGCGTAAAACTCAACTCTATTTTATAAATAGCACCTGGTTCGGCTTCAATTAACTTTGATAAATCGAGAGAGAAAGTATTCCACTTCCCATAATCGATAGGTAATTTTGAAGTTAACCGAATGGTTTCCTGATGTACTAATCTTCCAACTCTCTTTAGTTGTCTATCGCCATCTAATTGGTTGATTTGTAAAAACTGCATTACATTATTTTCATAGATTTTAATTATCCGAACATTTACAGCTTTTAGGTTTACCGCTTCAAAAGGGAATATTAATCCATCAGTACTTGGTAAAATAACTCCTTTATCTACTAATCGAACGGCTGGTTTTATGTTTTCAAAAACAACATCTAGTTGTGTTCCTTTTTTCATTTTATAATTTAAAATGTTTTGGATTCCAGTTTCAATAAATAATTTTCTAGTGCCTGTTTGACGAACTGTTGGGTAAACTTTTACTTGATTATTTTCAATAATATAATTTAAAGTGTTATTGTTTTCTAATCGAATTAATCCATTTAAATTTTGTGTTTCGTTTAAAGGGTCGGAAAATTCGACTAATACATATTGTTCAGGTTCTTGAATCACTTCAATATTTAATACCTTAAAATCGCTTAAAGAAGGAATTTCTACTACTTGTTCTCCTTTAGCATCTTTGATGTTAATCAGGTCTCCATTCCATTTCACAACAACTTCTTCGGCAGCTTCTTTTCTTACTACCTTTTCTATTTGAAAATGATGAATTTTTCTGTCGTTTTCGTGTTCCCAACTAATTTTTAAGGGTTTTCCATCCTGTTCAGCTGTCAACACTTTTTCAATTTCTTCGTTACTGATTACATCTGAAGTACGAATGATTCCGGGTAATTTATTTAATTTTAGTTTGGTTTTTTCATACGTTTGGTAGGTTTGAACATCGACAGCAAAAGCTTGTTGAATGGTTTGAAATTGAAACTTAAAAATAGATAAGTCTTTGGGTAAATTATCAACTAATTGATTGAGTTTAAATTTAGCGACATAAACAATGCCTGATGGCATTTTAGATTTTGGTTGAAACTCAATGGTGCGTTCATCTATCCAATAAGCATTTCCTTCGATACTTGGAGAAAAGTCGAAAATATTTTTATCAATAGGTTCGCCACTGTCATTAAAATAAACATTGTTTTCCATCAAGCGAATGCGAATGCTTGATTCACTAGAAATTACACCAGCCGTAAATGCAGAAATGTATTGACCAAAAGCAGGGTTTATTTCAATAATTTCTTTAGGGTCGTTACCACATCTAATAAAAGTGGTTATAATAAATAACAGGGCAATTCCTGATTTTAAAAAGGGCTTTACTAAATAGTGCATAAATTCTTGTTTTAGAAGAATTTAAAAGTAAAAAATATTTTAAAAAGAATAACTTTTTTTAATCTATTCTTTAATTATTTTTTTGACTACAATTTGTTATCGGTATTTATGATTAATTAATAAACTCCGACTGTGATATAGTATAAATCAAATGTTTCTACCTTATTTTTTTAAATTATTTGATACGATTCTTTCACTAATTTTGTAGATTCAGCTTTTCGATATAAGGAGATTCTTCTTTATTTTAAGAATGTTGTAAAGTTATTTGGTCTTATTATTGTTGTACTATACTATATGAAATTATTTACCACTACAATATTCATTTTACTCATTATTTGCTCAAAAGCCAACAACATCAGTTTACTTACTTATAATGTAAATTACAGTTTTATAAACCCAAAAGTCGTAAACATTATAGATTCCATTAACGCTGATGTAGTTTGTTTGCAAGAAACAAATGCTAAATGGGAAGAAATTATAAGGAATGGATTAAAAGACAAATATCCTCATATTCAATTTAGGCATTCTGGTACTGCAGGAGGAATGGCTACACTCTCTAAATACCCAATCATTAATATAAATTACCTTAAAAATACACCCGGGTGGTTTCGTGCTGGGCATATTACTATTAAAAAAGAGCAAGATACGATTCAGTTATTGAATGTACATTTAAAAGCTCCACTAACAGGTAGGGGAAGAATTGGTTGGAATGCTTACTTCAAAGTAGATGAAGTACATATTGAAGAGTTGACACAATTCATAAAAGAATTGAATCCAAATCTTCCAACTATTATATTAGGAGACTTTAATGAGAGTGACAAGGGTAAAACAATTAAATGGCTACAAAATGAAATGAGTTTTCAGGATGCTTTACCTCTATTTGATAAAAGGTCAAAAACCTGGCGTTTTATAATTCTTCGTGGCCGATATGACCATCTCTTTTTTAACAATCAATTTTCATGTTCTAATGCTAAAGTATATAAATTAGGAAAATCAGATCATTTACCCGTTTTTGGTGTTTTTAAATGGAAATAATTTCCATCAAATCAACAGAGAAAGATTTACTCCTTAATTATCTTTTTAGTAATGATGTCACTACCGGTATTAAGTCTTAAAGTATAAATACCTTTCGAAAATTTACTCAAATAAATAAGTGATTTATTACTTTTTAAAGTCATTTGATAAACGATTCTTCCTAAATTATCTATCAATTGAATTTTAGTGTCAGGTACAAAATAATTCATACTGATAGTTATAATTCCAGTTGTTGGAGTAGGATAAATAGAAATAGTATTAGTTACTTCTTCATTAATGCTGGTACAAATAGAAACATTTACGACTATTGAATCACTATTTACACATCCATTTCCATCAGTTACCTCTACCCAATAAGTAAAAGTTCCTATTCCTGTAACATTTCCATCAACTGTAAAAGTTGAAGTAGTAGAATTATCTTGCCATAAGTAACTGCTAAAAGAACCCGAATTTAACACAATTACACTATTATCACAGATTGTTGTATCGACTCCTAAATTAATGTTTGGCAATGGATTTATCGTTAAAGTAACTGTATCTGCTGGAGCAACAGAACAAGCTGCATCGCTATATTTTACGTAATAGGTATAAACACCAGTATTGGTTTGACCAGTATTTAGACTATCACCTGTTTGAAGTAGGTTGGTTAAAGCAGCATCAGCATACCAATTTAAGCTACTTCCGTTTCCTGCAATTGTAGCAGGAATTCCAACAGCACATGCTACAACATTAGCAACAACTGGTGGAAATTGTGCTAAGTTTAAAGGAGGCATCACATACCCTGTAGTCGTAAATTCTTGGGTAAACACATTAATATCAGGGCAACTGTAACCCATATCAATTGCAGCTTGCCGAACAGCAATAGCTGCATCTTGTTGGTTGCTGGAAGAACCTGTTAATGCTAATCCTTCTAAAAATGCTTTATCCACTTTTTCACGTCCTAAAATGTCATAAATTCGCATTAATGTTGTTGCCCAAATTTGTCCATCGGTATGAATTGCACCTGTTAAACCACTAGGATAGGTTGCTGTATAATTAGTAATTCTTCCACTCCAAAAAGGGTTGTGACCATCCCAACTAAAAAACCATTGATATTCTGGGTCTGATGAAATCCACTGACCTAAACTTCTGCTGTATGATTGCCCCCAATAATCACCAGAACCTTCGCCCAAACCTTGTGATGAAGAAGCAGCACCACCAGTTAACCAATCGTGTAATCCATGCCCTAATTCGTGAATAATTACATCAGCATCTTCGGCATCATCTACACCACCTTCCCCAAAAGCTAATCTTCCAGAACTAGGGATGTAATGTGAATTATCGGCACCACTTAACCCATGTGGGTCGTATCGAACACCCGTAGCATACTGATAAGGCATTAAAGGTATTCCTAAAGTTTGATTGATGTAACGCATGCTTTGGTCGATAATAAAATAGCAGTTGACTGCTTCAAAAGCATCGTCAAACCGGTTAAAATTGAACGTATTAGTAGCTTGAGTAAACAATCCTTTATTGGGAGCTTCAAAATCTTGAATTTCGGCATAAGGACCTTTTAATTTATAGGTTCCTGCTGTTAAATCAATATCTAAAAGCATAACATTAGAAGTTGCAGCATCTAATTGAGCATTAGTTGCATCTCCATTATCTACATAATTTCCTGCATAAGTTACATTGGCAAAAGAGAGTGGGTCGGGAATAAAAACATTTCCAGTTCCATTAACTACTGTTTTTTGGTGGGGATGTTTATCTTTTTCTTTTTCTTTGTTATAAAATGCTTTATCCATCGCACTAATAATTTCTCCATTTTGAGCATCTACCAACACTTCCCAACTTCCAATTGGAATTTCGGCTTCGATAATTACCCGATATACCAATTTGATAGTGCCAGTTTGGTTTTTTTGGTAGATGAATAGTTTGTTTTCAGAAAATGAAATTCTTCCAGATACTTTTATTTCTTCTTGAGCCAGTTGAAATGCATTTTCTTTTAAAATAGTAGGGAAAGTATTGCAATCCTTGATTGTAGGGTTAAAAGTGTTGTAAACATAAGTGATTTTATTTTTTGGAGAAATATGAACCACCACTTCTGATTGATAAACAGGAATGTTGTTGAACGATTGTTGAAAACGGATGGTGTGACCAGATAAACTACTTCTAGTAAACCGAACTGTTAAATCTGCTGTATTCCTTATTTTTAATAATTCCTTATTATTGTTTATCCAGTTTAACGCCATTTCGTTAGGTGTATTTCCTGTTGCCTCGTCGTTTAAGTTAGTTAATAATAAAGGAGTATCATGAATGCTATTCATTTTGATGCCTTCTTGATAATGATAAGAAATTTCATCGTTAGAAGTTAGCGACCAACTTTTGTTATTTTGTGCACAAAAAGGATTGATAAAAGCGATAATTATCAATAATAGCAAAGGAATTCGAAGTTTCATGAGTCGAAGATTTATAGTTTTTTGAGAATAAATGTAGTCATTTTTTTTTATTTTCTAGTTTTAACCCTAAAAATGCTGAATCGATAAAGTAAATGTAATCAATGTTTACATGCTACGCTAAATGCACCAGCAAGGGGAATACCCCGGTTTAGCATTGGCTAAAAACCATAGACTAAAAGCCAAATTCAACCACTTGCTTGGCAACAAAGTAAATTGGAGTCGAATTTCTTAACTTCTATTTCTC
>PFUQ01000037.1:0-635 GCA_002790175.1 Flavobacteriales bacterium CG_4_9_14_3_um_filter_32_8 | reverse complement strand
TGTAAAATTTGGAAGAAAAAATTGAATTCCTACGCCTATTATAAAATCATAGGTTCGAAATGTTGGATAAGAAGAACTTAAAGAATAGCTAATTTGGCTTCTTAAAAAAAGAATTTTATTTTCGGTAATATTTTTTTCTAAAGTTAACCCAACATAAACACCCAAACTCCAATTAGTTTTGAATTTTCCTTCTGAACTTGAATTCCATTCGTGGTATCCATTAATAAAGCTATAACCATGATTTTTATTATAACTATAGGAACTAACTGGAGTTTCTACTCTTGGTCCAAAATTAAAAAAGAAATGTGTTTTTATAATAGCAAGTTCCATATCTAATTGAGTATGTAAGCGAAAGCTTGTAAGGTTAATATCCGAAGATTGGCTTCCACCTATCTTATTGAAATAACTTTCGTAGTAATTTACATCTAAATAACTTAAAGAAAAACTAAAACCAAAATTATATCTTCTAGCTAACCTTTCTTTTATATGAGCAGAAATAAAAAAACTATTTTTTTCATCAAAACCACCTGAACTAGAATAAGGATGATTACCTTGTATATATTTATAAGCCATTGGTTGAAGTAATCCTCCGCTAAAACCAACATAACTTTGGCTGTAACTAAATAGCCGCTCCT
>PFUQ01000244.1 GCA_002790175.1 Flavobacteriales bacterium CG_4_9_14_3_um_filter_32_8 | reverse complement strand
ATTAACAATTCCTAATTGCTGAACTGCCAAATCTGTTAAATGCCATTCCGTCCTATTGTTGGAAATAATAGCAGCTCTATCTCCTTTATTGATGCCCAGTTTTATCAATCCTGTACTCAATTGTTTTGCTTTTTTTACAAATTCAGCAGACGATAAAGAAACCCATCTACCGCCCTCTTTTTGAGTAAATGCATCATTTTTTGGTTGATTGTTGAGGGCAAAATAATAAAAATCAAATAATGTTTTAATCATAATTTTAAGCTAAAATTTTATTAAAAGTAAATATATTAATTTAAAATTAATCAATCACTGTTCATTTATCTAAACTATTACAGTTATAATTTATCTAATTTTAATGCGTTTAAACTCAAAATCCAACAACTTTGACAAAAAGGATAGCAGGTATCATTATCATTTCTTTTTTTGTATTTACAAGTATTGCTACTTTTTTTGGTTCAAAATTAACCTTTGATTATAATTTCGAGAATTTCTTTCCACAGCATGATGAGGATTTAGCCTACTTTTTGGAGTATAGAGCATCTTTTGAAAATGACAACGACTATGTGCTTATTGCAATTGGTAATACTAATGGAATTTTTAATACTGGTTTTCTTAAAAAAGCGGATTCTTTTTCTTCTGAATTGGAAAAATTAAATCATGTAGTTGATGTTATTTCTCCAACAAAAATAAAAGTACCCATCATCAATGTTTTTGGATATATGGAAATTCCAATTTTGCATATTGATGATTCTTCAAAATTTAGAAATGATTCCATCAGAATTACAAAATCACCCGAATTTACTAAAACTTTATTTTCTTCTGATTTTAAATCCATCTGTTTTGTTGTTCATCATTCACAAATAATTACTAAAAAAGCTTCAGATGAATTATTATTTGATATAGAAAATTTATTATCAAAATATCAATTTCAAGAAGTTCATTATGCTGGAAAAGTAAGAGGACAGAAAATTTATTTAACTAAAATGAAGTTTGAATTAATCCTCTTTTTAACCATCTCAATGTTATTAATCATCACCTTACTATACATCAGTTTTAGATATGCTGCCGGAGTAATTGTTCCTATACTAACAGTAATCGGAGCAATTGTAGGGGTTTTAGGAATGATGCAGCTTTTTGGGAAATCGTTGGATGTAATGTCAACTTTACTTCCAACTATCTTGTTTGTGGTTGGAATGTCGGATGCTGTTCATATCATAAATAAATACATTGAAGAGCTTCGATTAAATAAAAGTAAAACTGAAGCCATAAAATCTACTTTCAAGGAAATAGGAAGGGCAACATTTTATACTTCATTAACTACTGCTGTTGGATTTATAACATTAATGTCGGTAAATATAAAACCAATACAGGAATTTGGTCTTTATGCCGCAATTGGAGTTGTTTTGGCATTTGTAATAGCTATTTTATTTTTACCAGCTACTTTATCATTGTTGAAAAAACCAAAAATAGCTATCATTGATACTAAAAAAATATTTTGGGATAAAATGCTATCAAATGGATTTCTTTTTATTATCAAAAATCAAAAGAAAATTTTAATTAGTTATGCTTTATTATTCGTATTATCAATTGTTGGTCTTTTTCAATTACAAGTTGATTATAAATTATTGGAAGATTTATCGGAAGACGATCCTTTGCAAAAAGATTTTCGATTTTTTGAAAATAATTATTCTGGAATTCGCCCTTTCGAAATGGCAATCTTCACCAAAGATTCATCATCAATATTCGATTTTAAAGTGATGCAACAAATGGATATCATCGAAAAAAATTTATATACTGAATATGAGGTTGGATTCATATTTTCTCCTTTAAACCTTATAAAATCGATTAACAAAGCAACACATGGAGGAAATTCTTCCTACTACAAAATACCAAACAATATAGACGATTATAATTCTTTGTTAAAAAAATTAAATCAAACAAATTTAAAATCGAATATAAAAAATATAGTACGAGAGGGCAATACAATTTGTCGTTTTACTGGCAAGATGGACGATGTTGGAAGTAAAAAAATAAAAGAAAAGAATAATGATTTCAATGAATTTTTTCAATCAAAAATTGATACAAATTTAGTTGGTTATAAAATGACAGGAACTGCACTATTGGTGGATAAGAATAATGAGTCCTTAGCAAAAAATATTATTATTGGATTGAGCGTCGCTTTTTTATTAATTGCTTTAATCATTGGATTTTTATTCAAATCCCTTAAAATGGCAATTATTTCAATCATTTCAAACATAATTCCTATCGCACTAATTGGTGGTTTAATGGGCTTTTTAGGTACGAATATTAACATGTCAACATCCATTATTTTTACCATTGCTTTTGGAATTGCAGTAGATGACACCATTCATTTTTTAAGTAAATTTAAAATTGAGCAGCAGAAAGGTAAATCATTCATTTATGCTCTTAAAAGGACTTATTTATCGACTGGAAAAGCTATTCTCTTAACAACAGTAATATTGTGTGGAGGTTTTATCTCCTTAATATTTTCCGATTTTAAAAGCACCTTTTTAATAGGTACTTATGTTAGTTTAATTTTATTGGTAGCAGTAATAACGGATATGATTTTATTACCAGTATTAGTAATAAATAAGAGTAGAAAGAAGAAGTTATAGATTTTTTTCACTTACAACATTTCCACTAGCATATTTAACCTCTTTATTCGGAATACCATTTTCATCGAACAATTTCCAATTTCCAATTCTTTTATAATCGAACATTGAAGTATCATATTTTACCTCTCCCTGTTCTTTTAATTTACCATTAGGATAATAATAGGATTGGGTATAAATCAATTTCTTTTTATCAGTCATTTCCAATGTACTTTCAGGAGTGCCGTTTTCAAAATAATTAGCTTTAAAAATATAGTATCGAAAGTCTTTATCGTATTCTTCAACAAATTCTAGGGTGCCATTTGGATAATAATCTTGCCATTTCAATGCTTGGCTTCCAATATATACGATATCCGATTTCATAGTTCCATCCTTATAATAGGTAGTCATCTTACTTTTTTTAAGATCAACTAACCTAAAATTACGTTCTACATTGCCATTTGGAAAATAATTCTTATAAATCTTTAATTGCCCCTCCAAATAAAATCCTTTATGTAATAGTTGCCCAGTTGTATAATAATCTTCTTCATACCCATTAGAAGCATATCCACTTTTATTGTTACGCACAGCACCAGTTCCTAACATCATGTTTAATGGCTCATACATCGTGATTCCATATTTTTCATCAATTACAGCCTCTGGAACATACGTTGTACCATATTTGATAGTAGATAAATCATTTTGTGCTATTGCCAAAGTAGCCAAAAATAAATTTATTAGGATTATTGTAGCTGTTTTCATTTATTAATCGGAGTTAATTTTCTTTCTAAATTATTGGATGTTTCAAGTTTAGCAATTTTTATGCCTAAAAAACCAAACAACATAGTCATTAAAGGACTTATTAAATTAAAAAAGCAATATAAAATATAATCACCAGTTGCAATCCCTAGAACACTAGAAACGTAAGCTCCACATGTATTCCAAGGAACAAGAACAGAAGTAACTGTTCCTGCATCTTCTAGTGTTCTACTCAATACCTTAGGATGCAAACCTCTTTCTTTATATTCTTCTGCAAACATTCTTCCTGGGACAACAATGGCTAAGTATTGATCGGAAGCTGTAACATTAAAAACAACACAAGATGTTGCCGTAGTAGCTATTATCGATCCGTCAGTTTTCGCCAGCCCAATAATTGATTGAGTAATTCGTTTTAACATACCTGCTTTTTCCATAACTCCACCAAAAATCATTGCACAAATAATTAACCATATTGTATTTAACATTCCTCCCATTCCTTTAGAGGATAATAATTCATTTACTAATTTATTTTCTGTTACAATGGATACATTAGTTGTCATCGAATCAACTACAGCTTTGTACGAAGCTACTAAAAAATTTGTTTCTCCAGAAAGTGAAAGGATAAGATTGGGTTGAAAAATAATTGCAAAAACTCCACCCAAAAGACTACCAATAAATAAAGCTGGTATTGCAGGCATCTTGATAATAATTAAAACGATTACAGATACTGGAACTAAAAACAACCAAGTAGTAATGTTAAATTTAGAAGCTATTGCTGTTTGTAATGCATCAATTTCATTGATTTGTCCACCTTCTTTATAATAAAATCCAATTACTAAAAACATAATCAAGGTAATAAGAATAGATGGTGTTGTAGTTAAAGCCATGTATTTAATATGAGTTATCAAGTCTGTTCCTGCCATAGCTGGAGCTAAATTAGTAGTATCAGATAAAGGCGACATTTTATCTCCGAAATAAGCACCCGATATAATTGCTCCTGCAATAATTCCATCCGCTATTCCTAATGCTTTTCCTATACCAAGCAATGCGATTCCAACGGTTGCTACTGTTGACCAAGAACTACCTGTTGCAATAGAAACAATAGAACAGATTAAACAAGTTGCAACTAAAAATATCGTTGGATTTAAGATGTCCAAACCATAATAAATCATTGCAGGCACTACTCCACTCAGCATCCATGTTCCAGCTAACGCACCAATAAGTAATAAAATAATTAACGCAGGAAGTGCAGAAGTAATACTATTAGTAATGCCTTCTAAAATGTTATTCCAAGAGTATCCATTAATTCGAGCAATAATTGCCGCAACAGCAGCCGCACATAATAAAGCCAGTTGGTTTGCTCCCCCTAAAGCACTATCACCATAAACGACAATTACATTCACCACCAGCATTCCAATAAGCACAAGTATTGGAATTAATGATTGGAATAATGAAGGATTCTTTATGGTTTGCATCAATAAAAAGTAAATAGTTAACAATTATACTAATTTAGAAACAATTAAGAGCATATAATTAACTTTTAATATCAAGATTAATTGTTGAAAAATTGTTGGTTAAAAGTATTTTTTTCAGCAAATCTAAGGTTTGATATGTTTAATTTTATAGCACTGATGATTATCCAAAATAATACCTCTATAAATTAATGTTTTTAATCTTTGATACAGAAACTACTGGGCTTCCAAACAATTATAAAGCTCCCATTTCCGATTCTAATAATTGGCCAAGAATGGTTCAATTGGCTTGGCAACTACACGATAGTTTTGGTAGATTATTAGCTGCAAAAAACTACATTGTAAAACCCGAAGGATATGAAATTCCAATTGGTGTATCAAAAATTCATGGAATAACAACCGAACGAGCATTAAGAGATGGAGTTGAATTAAAAACTGTTCTTGAAGAATTTAAATCCGATTTAGAAAAAACAACTTATAACGTAGGTCATAATATTGAGTTCGATATCAATGTTGTTGGTGCCGAATATTATCGTTTAGGAATTGCAAACGACATAGCTTCCAAAAAGGGAATTGACACCATGAAGACTTCTGTTAATTTTTGCGAATTACCTGGTGGACGTGGTGGCGGGTTTAAATATCCTAAATTAACGGATTTACACATCAAGCTTTTTGGGGAAAGTTTTGAAGATGCTCATGATGCTGCTTATGATGTTGCGGCAACAGCTCGTTGCTTTTTTGGGTTAATTAGCTCCAAAGTAATTCAATTAAAAGAAATTACCAATGCTAATGAGCTCGTTTATGAAGCACCTATTCTAGCTAACACTAATTTTAAGGATAAAAAAGTTGATGAAATTGAAGTAACTAATGTTAAAACTATTTCAGATACCACATCGGTTATTTCAAATCAACTTATTGATGTACCTTTTGTTCATTTACATAATCACTCTCAATTTTCCATTCTTCAATCTACTACTGATATTACTAGTTTAATAAATAAAGCTCATGAAATGGGGATGGAAGCTGTTGCATTAACGGATCATGGAAACATGATGGCAACTTTTCATTTTGTTAGAGATGCAATTAAAAAAGGTATTAAACCAATAGTTGGTTGTGAGTTTTTTGTCTGTCATGATAGAAAGGACAAATCGTACCAAGACAATGGTTTTCAGACTGTAATTTTGGCAAAAAATAAAAATGGATATCAAAACCTTATTAAGCTGGCATCTTACGCCAATATTGATGGTTTTTATTATGTACCTCGTATCGACAAAGAACTTCTTCTTCAGTATAAAGAAGACTTGATTATTCTTACAGGAGGAATTTGGGGTGAGATTCCCAATAAAATATTATTTGAGGGAGAAAAACAAGCTGAAGAAGCTCTTCTTTGGTGGGCAGCTAATTTTGGTGAAGACTTTTATATAGAAATTAACCGTCACGGAATTGAGGAGGAAAACGAAATCAATAAAACATTATTATCATTTGCAAAAAAACACCACATCAAATACATTGCAGCTAATAACACCTATTATCTAAACAAATCTGATGCTGAAGCTCATGATGTTTTATTATGTATTAGAGATGCAAAACCGATAAGCCAGCCTAAAAGATATATTGGCAAAGGCGGTAGAGAATTCCGTTTTGGTTTTCCTAACGATGAATTCTATTTTAAATCGGCAGATGAAATGAAGCGTTTGTTTGCAGATTTACCTGAAGCGATTATCAATACAAAAGAAATTGTAGATAAAATTGAAAGTTTTAAGCTATCAAGGGAGGTTTTGCTTCCAAAATTTGATATCCCTGATGATTTTAAAGATGATGCAGATTTAGAAGATGACAGTTTAAATGTTGGTGAAAATAATTATCTGAGACATCTCACTTACGAAGGAGCAAAAATACGTTACCAAGAACTTACTGATAAAATAATAGAACGTATTGATTTTGAATTAGATGTTATCAGAAAAACTGGTTATCCCGGCTATTTTTTAATTGTAGAAGATTTTATTAGAGAAGCTCGTAAAATGGGAGTTTCGGTAGGACCTGGAAGAGGTTCTGCTGCTGGTTCAGTGGTAGCTTATTGTACAAAAATCACAAATATTGACCCACTTAAATACGACTTGCTTTTTGAGCGTTTTTTAAATCCGGATAGAATTTCAATGCCCGACATAGATATTGATTTTGATGATGAAGGGAGACAGAAAGTAATTGATTACGTGATTCATAAATATGGTTCGAACCAAGTAGCTCAAATCATTACTTATGGAACAATGGCAGCAAAATCTTCAATACGAGATACTGCTAGAGTACTAGAATTTCCTTTAAACGAAGCTGGAAAATTAGCTGGTTTAATACCTAACATTGAATTAAACAAAATTTTTAATTTAAGCGAAGCTGATTTAAAGTTAAAATTACCTAAAGCTGAAGATTTTGAACGTGCAAAAGAATTAAAAGACATTGCAAAAGGAGAAAACTTAGCCGCTAAAACCGTAAATCATGCATTGATGGTAGAAGGCTCTATGAGAAACACAGGAATTCATGCTTGTGGTATTATCATTACTCCCGATGACATTACCAACTATGTTCCTGTTGCTTTAGCAAAAGATTCTGAAATGGCATGCACTCAGTTTGACAACTCTGTTGCAGAGGATGCTGGGCTGTTAAAAATGGATTTTTTAGGTTTAAAAACATTAACTCTTATTAAAGATGCCATTCAAATAATAAAAAATAAACATGGCATAGAACTCGACCCAGAAAGTTTTGATATTGAAGACGAAGAAACTTATCTATTATTTCAACGAGGTGATACCATTGGTATTTTCCAATATGAATCTCCTGGCATGCAAAAACACTTGAGGCATTTAAAACCAAGCGTTTTTGCAGATTTAATTGCCATGAATGCTTTATATCGACCAGGTCCAATGGAGTACATTCCTTCTTTTATTAAAAGAAAACATGGTGAAGAAAAAGTAGAATATGATGTACCTGATATGGAAGAATACCTAAAAGAGACTTATGGTATAACTGTTTATCAAGAACAAGTCATGTTGTTGTCCCAAAAATTAGCCAATTTCACCAAAGGCGAAGCAGATGTGCTTCGAAAAGCCATGGGAAAAAAGCAAATTGCGGTATTGGATAAAATGAAACCTAAATTTATCGAACAAGCAAAAGAAAAAGGTCATCCTGAAGAAAAACTAGAAAAAATATGGAAAGATTGGGAAGCTTTCGCCGCTTATGCTTTTAACAAATCTCATTCAACTTGTTATGCTTGGATAGGTTTTCAAACAGCCTATTTAAAAGCCCATTATCCTGCCGAATATATGGCTTCTGTTTTAAGCAATAACATGAGTGATATTAGTAAGGTTACCTTTTTTATGGACGAGTGTAAAAGAATGGGAGTCCAAGTTTTAGGCCCAGACATCAATGAATCGGTTCATAAATTTACTGTAAATAGCAAAGGACAAGTTAGGTTTGGATTAGGAGCGCTGAAAGGTGTAGGTGAAAAGGCTGTAGAATCGATAATTGCAGAACGCAGTCTTAATGGCCCTTTTAAATCAATTTTTGATGTTACCAAAAGAATAGATTTACGTGCTGCCAATAAAAAAACACTAGAAAGTCTAACACTTGGTGGAGGTTTTGATTCATTCCCGAATATTCATCGGGCTCAATATTTTAACGAACAAGATGGTATAACTTTTTTAGAAAAAGCCATCAAATACGGTAATAAATTCCAAGACAATAAAAACTCTTCGCAAGTATCAATTTTTGATGCCATTGAAGAAGAAGCTATTGATGAACCAAAATTGCCTGAATGCGACGAATGGACTACGCTGGAAAAATTAAATCATGAAAAAGAGATTGTTGGTATTTTTATTTCGGGACACCCATTAGATGATTTTGCATTGGAAATTAAAAACTTTGGTAAAGGAAATTTAAGTTTACTAACTGATTTAATTAGTTTAAAAGGTAAAGAACTAGCGTTAGCTACTATTTGTACTGGTGTGCAGGATAAAATGACAAAAACAGGCAAACCTTACGGGATACTTACTGTAGAAGATTATCAGGCCTCACACGAATTTTTTGTATTTAGTGAAGAATACATTAAACTAAAACCTTATTTTATTCAAGGACAATATCTTTTTATTACAGGTAGTGTTCAACCAAAAAAATGGTCAAAAGACATCGACGATATTGAATTTAAAATTTCATCAATAGAACTATTAGCTGAATTACGAGATAAAAAAGTAAAAACTCTAACTGTAAATATGGAAACCAAAGATATTACAGAAGAATTGATTGAGAAAATATATACTTTATTAGACCAACATCAAGGAAAATGTGAATTTTCGATACAAATTAAAGATGAAGAAGAAGGTATCATTAGATTGTCTTCAAGAAGTAAAAGAATAAACATTTCTGATCAATTTTTACAGAACATCAATGAAATAAAAGAAATTACTTACCAATTGTATTAATAATAAATGACAATATGTCGTTTTTATACTTTTGGTTAAAGATTTGAAATTATAAAATAATATTATAAATAATTAAAAACTAGAAGTTATGGCATTAGAATTAACAGACGCAAATTTTGAAGAAAAAGTAATAAAATCTGGAAAACCAGCATTAATAGATTTTTGGGCAGTATGGTGTGGACCATGTAGAATGGTTGGACCAATTGTTGAAGAAATTGCTAAAGAATATGATGGTAAAGCTATTATTGGAAAAGTTGACGTTGACAACAATCCTCAAATTGCACAGAAATATGGCATTAGAAATATACCAACCATACTATTTATAAAAGGTGGAGAAGTAGTTGATAAGCAAGTTGGAGCTTCACCAAAAGCAACTCTTACTGGTAAATTAGATGCTATTTTATAGCAATAGGTTTACTTCATAAAAAAAACCAATGGAATAATTCCATTGGTTTTTTTTTATGAAAATAAATATGATTAATCGTTTACCGAAATCAATTCCACTTCAAAAATTAAAGTCATGTAAGGTTTAATAGGTCCTCCTGGTCTTGGTGTTGCACCATAAGCCAATTCCTGAGGAATAAAAAATCTAAATTTTGCTCCTTCTTTCATTAAAGCAACTCCTTCAGTCCATCCTGCAATAACTTGGTTTAAACCAAAAGTAGCAGGTTGTCCTCGGTCAACAGAACTGTCAAAAACTGTCCCATCAGTAGTTGTTCCATGGTAATGAACGGTTACACTTGAAGTAGCTGTTGGCTGCTTTCCTGTACCTTCTTTTAATACTAAATATTGCAAACCACTAGCAGTGGTAACAACACCTTCTTTATTTTTGTTTTCTTCCAAAAATTTAATTCCATCCGTTTTAACAGATTCTGATTTTTTTAATTCTTCGGCTTGAGCAGTTTCTTGCTTTTTTTGAAAATAAGGGCCTACTATTTCTTGAATTTTTTCCATAGCAATAAGATTACCTTCACCTTTCACGCCCGATTTAAGTCCTTCAATAAAGGCTTCAAAGTTTGCTTCCGAAAAATCTTTTTTGATACTAGTAGCCATATTTAAACCTATAGCATAACTAACAGAATCTACCATATTTTTAAGTTCTATTTTAGTTACTGCGGTTTCTTCTTTTTTATCCTTTTTTTTATCTTTTTGTGCATTAGCATAACCATTGCTAGCAGTAATAAAAATAGCTAACAACAAGATATTAAACAGTTGTTTTTTCATATTCATAATTTTTAATCATTTACTTTTATTAATTCTACTTCAAAAATAAGAGGCATGAAAGGTTTAATTGGACCTTGTCCTCCTTGTGGTGCATTTGCACCATAGGCTAATTCTTGAGGAATAAAAAATTTATATTTTGCACCTTCTTTCATTAATGCTACACCTTCTGTCCATCCTGGAATAACTTGATTTAAAGGAAAAGTAACAGGTTCTCCTCTTTCAACAGAGCTATCAAATACTGTTCCATCCATTGTTGTTCCATGATAATGAACGGTTACACTAGATGCTGCTGTAGGTTGTTTACCTTTTCCTTCTTTTATAACCATATATTGTAAACCACTTGCAGTAACTTTTATACCATCTTTGGTTTTGTTTTCAGCTAAAAATTTTTCTCCTTCTGCTTTTAGTCCACCATACATTTCTTCTTGTTCTTTTTGTCTTTTAGCCATTTCTTCTGTTTGTTTTTTCTGAGAAAAATTTTGAATTATTCCCTGACATTCTTCCGTAGCTATTAACAAATCAGCAGAATCTAAAACATCTCTAAAACCTTGTAAATAGGCATCCATATTTCCTTCGCTAAATTGTTCTTTTAAGCCTTTGGCAGAATTTATTCCAATTGCATAACTAACAGAATCAATATTATTTGCTAAAGTAATTTGTGCTCCTTTTTTATCACCATTTTCGCAAGCAATTAAAGCCAAAGCACCAACAAAAGTTAAAGTAATTTTTTTCATTTTTATATCTTTTTTATTTTACGTTTACAATTTCTAATTCATAAATTACAGTGGTAAAGGGAGGTACTATTTGTGTTGACGAACCTTCCTCTCCAAAAGCAAGTTGCGAAGGTATGATAATTTTTGATTTTTCTCCTTTCTTCATGCCATTTATTGCAATTTCTAATCCTTTAATAACTTGGTCGGGTGAACCATAGG
>PFUQ01000185.1:11449-12580 GCA_002790175.1 Flavobacteriales bacterium CG_4_9_14_3_um_filter_32_8 | reverse complement strand
ATGGCACAAGGTATTTTAGGGCAATTCATTTATGTTAATCCATCTAAGAACTTAATAATTGTTAGACTTGGAAAAAATGAAGGTAAGGCAAACTGGTGGACAATTCTTACTTCTTTCGCAGCGGCTTATTGACAATGAAAAAAATCATTTCAGTTTAGCTTATTCAAAGCATCCGTCAGCTGACAAATCGGAATAAAAATTTTAATCCATAAGACATTTCCATTAGAATACTTTTAAACTTTCTAACTAAAACTTACCGCTCCCAAATCAGTTTTTTTCCAAAGCCCAACGTATTATCTGTCATTTTTATAAAAGTTAAATTGATTCCCCAAATTGGCGATGGTTTTGCTTTGGCAAAAGGAAATTTATGATAATAGAGCGAATAAAATTCTTCTTTTTGTGCTCCTTCAGGGTTAATAAATTCTCCTGTAAACTGTATCCCTTTAATTTTTGCAACAGTAATTACATCGGTATTAATAGTTCCAGCAACATTTTTATTTTTTAGAGCTTCCATAATGTGTCGTGTTTCATTGTCCGACAAAAAGATAAGGATATTGTTCGTAGAATCAAAAACATAAAAACAATTGGCACAATAAGGGACATGATTAATGCAAGTAGCTAAGGTAAATACTTTATTGGTTGACATATAGTTGACTATTTTTTTATCCATAATGCACCGTAAAATTTAATGCAAAAATGATAACAATTTTTTAATAAAAAAATTGAATATTTTATTAGCTTCTAAACGAGCTTATTTTATTAACTTTGCCTTCCTAAATTTTAGTGTAAATGATTAAGATAACATTACCTGATGGAGTGGTAAAGGAATATCAGGCTGGAATAACTGCCATGGATATTGCAATGAGTATTAGTGAAGGTTTAGCTAGAAATGTAATTTCTGCTAAAGTTAATGGATTAACTGTTGAAACAACAACTCCTATAACCACCAATGCCCATGTTACCTTATTTACTTTTGATGATGTTGAAGGAAAAAAAGCCTTTTGGCACTCTTCAGCACACATTTTGGCTCAAGCACTAGAAAAATTATATCCAGGAATAAAATTAACAATCGGACCAGCCATCGAAAATGGTTTTTATTATGATGTGGATTGTGGTGAAAATACCATTCGT
>PFUQ01000185.1:2845-11412 GCA_002790175.1 Flavobacteriales bacterium CG_4_9_14_3_um_filter_32_8 | reverse complement strand
ATAAAAAAGAAGGTAACCAATACAAGGTTGAGTTAATTGAAAATTTAACCGATGGAGAAATTACCTTCTGTAATCATTCCGATTTTACTGACTTATGTAGAGGTGGGCACATTCCAAATACTGGAATAGTAAAAGCTTTTAAAGTTATGAATGTTGCTGGTGCTTATTGGCGTGCAGATGAAAGTAAAAACCAATTGGTTCGTGTTTATGGAATTAGTTTTCCAAAACAAAAAATGCTAACAGATTATCTCGAAGTGTTAGAGCAAGCAAAATTGCGTGACCATCGTAAGTTAGGGAAGGAATTAGAATTATTTGCTTTCTCACAAAAAGTTGGACAAGGATTACCTCTTTGGTTACCAAAAGGAGCAATGCTTAGAGAACGTTTAGAACAATTTTTAAAAAAAGCTCAAGTAAAAGCTGGTTATTTACCAGTAATTACACCGCATATTGGAAATAAAGAATTATACATCACTTCTGGACATTATGAAAAATATGGTGCAGATTCATTTCAACCCATATTAACTCCAAACGCAGGTGAAGAATTTTTATTAAAACCCATGAACTGTCCTCATCACTGCGAGATTTACAAATTATCTCCAAAATCATACAAAGATTTACCAGTTCGTTATGCAGAGTTTGGAACAGTTTACCGTTATGAGCAAAGTGGAGAATTACACGGTTTAACAAGAGTGAGGTGTTTTACTCAAGATGATGCTCACCTATTTTGCAGACCAGACCAACTAGAAGACGAGTTTAAAAAAGTGATTGATTTAGTGCTTTATGTATTTAAAGCGTTAGGTTTTGAAGATTTTACTGCTCAAATTTCCTTAAGAGATCCTGATAATAAAGAAAAATACATTGGAAGTGATGAAAATTGGGAAAAAGCAGAACAAGCCATCATTAAAACTGCAGCAGAAAAAGGATTAAAAACAGTTACAGAAACAGGAGAAGCTGCATTTTACGGGCCTAAATTAGATTTTATGGTAAAAGATGCCATTGGAAGACAATGGCAATTGGGAACAATACA
Source organism: Flavobacteriales bacterium CG_4_9_14_3_um_filter_32_8 (assembly GCA_002790175.1). Taxonomy (GTDB): domain Bacteria; phylum Bacteroidota; class Bacteroidia; order Flavobacteriales_E; family Vicingaceae. The sequence continues at coordinate 10,385 of PFUQ01000185.1, read as the reverse complement.
AGTAGATTATAACTTACCTGAACGATTTGAATTGGAATACAAAGGCAGTGACAATGAAATGCATCGACCTGTTATGATACACCGTGCACCATTTGGTTCGATGGAAAGATTTGTTGCCGTATTAATAGAACATTGTGCTGGAAATTTCCCTTTATGGTTAACTCCCGACCAAGTTGCAATTTTACCTGTTAGTGAAAAATTCAATGAATCCGCACAAAATATTTTAAATTCGCTAAATAATTACGATATTCGCGGCTTCGTAGATGAAAGGAACGAAAAAGTAGGAAGAAAAATTAGAGATTCGGAAATGAAAAAAGTACCGTACATGCTAATTGTAGGAGAAAAAGAAATAGAAACAAACTCATTATCTATAAGAAAACATAGTGATGGAGATTTGGGAACATTTACAATAAAAGAGTTTGTAAGTTTGATTAACAACGAAATAGAAAAAGATATTACTAATAAATAACTAAAGCGGAGGATTAAGTCATAGCTAAAAGATTTGAACAAAAAGGTAGACCTAGATTTGGCAAGGGAGACCTTCATAGAATTAATGAACGAATTACTGCAAGAGAAGTAAGAGTTATTGCAGATGGTATAGAACCAGAAGTATTACCCATTGCTAAAGCAATTGAGTTGGCGGCAAGTATGGAACTTGATTTGGTTGAAATATCATCCAGCGCAGTTCCTCCAGTTTGTAAAGTAATTGATTATAAAAAGTTTCTTTATGATCAAAAAAAGAAACAAAAAGAAATAAAAGCAAAAGCTCAAAAAATTATTTTAAAAGAAATAAGATTTGGGCCTAATACAGATGAACATGATTTTGAGTTTAAAACAAAACATGCTCGTAAGTTTATTGAAGAAGGTGCTAAAGTAAAAGCATTTGTGTTTTTTAAAGGTAGAGCAATTATCTATAAAGATCAAGGACAAATACTTTTATTAAGATTAGCCCAAGAGTTAGAAGATATTGCAGTTGTTGAAGCTTTACCAAAAATGGATGGTAAAAGGATGTTTATGTATTTAACTCCAAAAAAGAAAAAATAGTAATTAATTTAATAACAATAGAGTATGCCAAAAATGAAAACTGGTTCCAGTGCTAAAAAAAGATTCCGATTGACTGGATCAGGGAAAATTAAAAGGAAACATGCTTTTAAAAGTCACATTTTAACCAAAAAATCGACTAAACAAAAGCGTAATTTAACTAAATTCACTGTGGTAGATAAAACAGATGAGAAAAGTATAAAATTACAATTGTGCATCTAAGCACAATTCATGTTCGCCTTAAATCGGTTAACGTAAGTTAAAAAAGTTATAACCAGATAATTAGTTTAAAGATTCGAAAAGAACACTAACTATCAAAAAACGTAGTAAAAAATGCCAAGATCAACAAATTCAGTAGCTTCAAGAGCTAGAAGAAAAAGAGTAATGAAACTCGCCAAAGGTTTCTTTGGTAGAAGAAAAAATGTATGGACCGTATCTAAAAACGCTGTAGAAAAAGCAGGCGTTTATGCTTATACAGGTAGAAAACAAAAGAAAAGAAACTTTAGAGCATTATGGATTCAGAGAATTAATGCAGGTGTTAGAGAACACGGCATCTCTTACTCTAAATTTATGGGCGAAATTGTAAAAAAAGATATTCAACTAAACAGAAAAGTTTTAGCTGACTTAGCAATGAATCATCCAGCTGCATTTAAAGCAGTAGTTGAAGCTGTAAAAAAATAAATTTTACAACATATTTACTGATAAGGGAAGCAAGATGCTTCCCTTTTTTTTACCATAAAAAAGCATTATGCAATACTTTATCGAAAATCTTCCCAAAGCAGAACTTCACTTACACATTGAAGGCACATTTGAACCCGAACTGTTATTTGAAATTGCAAAGCGAAATAAAATTAAACTCAACTACCCAACTGTTGAAGAACTTAGGAAAGCTTATTCTTTTAGTTGCCTGCAAGATTTTTTAGACCTCTATTACCAAGGAGCTAATGTATTAATTACAGAACTTGATTTTTACGATTTAACCTACAGCTATTTAGAAAAATGTGCTATTCAAAATGTACGTCACACAGAAATAATGTTTGACCCTCAAACCCATACAGAAAGAGGAATTGCTTTTGAAACTGTAATTAATGGAATAAGTAGAGCTGTTGAAGATGCAAAAGTAAAATTAAATGTTTCAGCTTTGCTAATCATGAGTTATTTGCGTCATTTATCTCAAGAAAGTGCTTTGCTAACCTTAGCACAATCTCTCCCATTTAAAGATAAAATTATAGCTGTTGGATTAGATTCTACCGAAAAAGGGAATCCACCTTCAAAATTTGCAACTGTTTTTGAAGCATCAATAAAAGCTGGTTATATTCCTGTAGCTCATGCAGGAGAAGAAGGCGATGCTGATTACATTTGGGAAGCCATTGATATTTTAAAAATTAAAAGAATAGACCATGGCAACAATTGTCTTCAAGACGAAAATTTAATCAAAGAAATTATCAAAAGAGATATCGCATTAACTATTTGTCCTTTGTCTAACGTTGCTCTGCAAGTTGTTAAAGATTTAAAAGACCATTCTTTGAAAAAGAAAATCGATTTGGGTTTAAAAACAACGATTAATTCTGATGATCCTGCTTATTTTGGAGGACATATCAATCAAAATTATATGGATACTCAAAAAGCATTAAATCTTACCAAAGAAGAGTTGTATCAAATTGCTCGAAATTCATTTCAATATTCTTTTTTACCAGCTATTGAAAAAGAAAAATTAATTTTAGAGTTGGATTTGTATTATTTGAATGCATTAATTTAAAACTCGCATTCTAACTTTAAATGGAAACCAAACGATTAAATAAAGCCATTTCAGAAACAGGTTACTGCTCACGTAGAGCAGCAGACAAATTAATTGAAGAAGGTAAAGTAAAAGTTAATGATAAAGTTGCAACATTAGGCGTAAAAGTTAGTTCTAATGATAAAATAAGTGTTAATGGAACTAGCATTACCAAAGAGGTTGAAAATATTTATTTAGCTTTTAACAAACCTGTTGGAATTACTTGTACAACAGAAACAGACATAAAAGATAACATCATTAACTTTATCAATTATCCCGAACGTATTTTTCCGATTGGCAGATTAGATAAACCCAGTGAAGGACTTATTTTTTTAACTAACGATGGAGATATCGTTAATAAAATATTACGTTCAAAAAATCAACACGAAAAAGAATATGTTGTTACCGTAAATAAACTGATTACCTCTGATTTTATTCAAAAAATGAGCAGTGGAATTCCAATTCTTAATACCATAACCAAAAAGTGTACTGTAGAAAAAATTAATGATACAACTTTTAAGATAATACTTACAGAAGGTTTAAACCGTCAAATTAGAAGAATGTGTGAATATTTAGCTTATGAAGTAAAAACACTTCAACGAATTCGAATAATGAACATTTCTTTAGGAAATTTAAAAGTTGGAGAATATAGGTCTTTTAATAAAAATGAATTAAAAGAGTTGCTTTTTCTTATTGAAGATTCAAGCAAAACAGAAATGGCTTCTTAATATCAAGACAAACAAATGAGTAAAAAAAAAGTAACGATAATACAGGCATTTAAAGAGTTTATATGGCCTAGAAAAGGAAAGTTATTAATAGGCTTGCTATTAATCGTAATTAGTAGATTATCTAGTTTTATTCTGCCCTTAAAAAGTAAAGATTTATTGGATAATGTTATTCCAAACAAAGACATTGACGGTTTAATCCAACTTATTTTTTTAGTTGGTGGAGCAATTTCTGTTCAGGCAATCACTTCATTTATATTAACAAGATTATTAAGTGTAGAAGCTCAATTCTTAATTTCAAAACTAAGGGCAAAAGTTCAAAAACAAATATTATCACTACCCATTTCCTTTTTTGATAACAATAAATCTGGAGAACTAGTTTCTAGAATAATGACCGATGTAGAAGGTGTAAGAAATTTAATTGGAACTGGACTCGTTCAGCTTATTGGAGGAATAATAACCGCCATTATCTCTCTATTTCTTCTTATTAGCATTAGCCCTAAAATGACTTTATTTGTATTATTACCTATTGCAATTTTTTCAATAATAGCTTTAAAAGCTTTTGGATATATCCGTCCAATATTCAGAAAAAGAGGAAAAATTAACGCAGAAGTTACTGGGCGATTAGTAGAAACATTAAATGGTGTTCGAGTCATAAAAGGTTTTAACGCTGAAGCACAAGAAAACTTAACATTCGAAATTGGTGTTGAACGTCTTTTTCAAAATGTTAAAAAAAGTTTAACTTCCACAGCACTTATTACAAGTTCAGCCATATTATTATTAGGTTTTGCATCGGTTGGTATTATGGGAATTGGAGGTGTAATGATTATTGATAAAACACTAACTGTAGGGAATTTTCTTGCATTTACTTTGTTATTAGGGTTTATGATTGCTCCAATTGTGCAAATGAGCAACATTGGCAGTCAACTAACCGAAGCTTTTGCAGGATTGGATAGAACAGAAGAAATTATGAATATGAAACCTGAGGATGATGGTTCTATCAGAAAAATTGTATTAGAAGTTATCAATGGTGACATTAAATTTGAAAATGTTTCATTTTCATATAAAGAAGGAAAAGAAGTTGTACATAACATTAATTTTGAGGCACAAAAAGGTTCTGTTACTGCTTTGGTTGGTTCTTCAGGCTCTGGAAAATCTACCATAGCAAGTTTAGTTTCTACATTTATTTCACCAAAAGCTGGAACAATAACAGTTGACGGAAAAGACTTATCAAAAGTAAGTTTATCATCTTATAGAAGTCAACTTGGAGTGGTATTGCAAGATGACTTTTTATTTGAAGGAACAATTAGAGAAAATATTATTTTTCCACGACCAAATGCAACAGAAAAACAAATAAATGAAGCCGTAAATACAGCTTATGTAAACGAATTTACAGATAGATTTGAAGAAGGTTTAGATACTGTTATTGGAGAAAGAGGAATTAAATTATCTGGCGGTCAACGCCAACGAATATCTATCGCAAGAGCTGTATTGGCTAATCCAAAAATACTTATTTTAGACGAAGCTACCTCAAACTTAGATACTGAAAGTGAATCGCTAATTCAAAAAAGTTTTGCCGAATTAATGAAAGGTAGAACAACTTTTGTAATTGCCCATCGATTAAGCACCATTCGTAAAGCCGATCAAATTTTAGTGATTGAACATGGTAAAATAGTTGAACGAGGGAAACACGATGAATTAATTGCTCTTGAAGGAAGATATTATGAATTGTTTACCTATCAAAGTAGAATATAATAATTGGTGTTAAATCACTAATTTTGAAGTTGGAAAGAATAGTTTAATTTTAAAGAAAAAATGAGTTTAGAAAAAGAAATTCGAGAAAGAAGTGGTAATAAATGTGAATTATGTACTGCTACAGAAAATTTAGGAATTTACCTTGTACCCCCATCCTTTAACAAAACCAGTTACGATTGTATTTTAATTTGTAGTACTTGCTTAGATCAACTAAATAATCCTGAGAAAGTAAATCCTAATCATTGGAGGTGTTTAAATGATAGTATGTGGAGTGAGGTTGATGCCGTAAAAGTGGTCTCTTGGAGAATGTTGTCACGTTTAAAATCTGAAGGATGGAGCCAAGATTTATTAGACATGATGTATTTAGAAGATGATGTAAAAAAATGGGCAGAAGCAACTGGTGAAGGAATTGAAATTGATGAATCACAACTACATAAAGATAGCAATGGTGTTGAGTTAAAAAGCGGTGATACTGTAGTTTTAATAAAAGATTTGAATGTAAAAGGTGCAGGGTTTACAGCCAAACGTGGTACAGCAGTTAGAGGAATAGTTTTAGTTCCAGACAACCCAGCACATATTGAAGGAAAAGTTGAAGGACAACTCATCGTTATTTTAACAGAGTTTGTGAGGAAAATCAATTAAAATGCCTGACGGAAGAAATAGAGCAGATATTAAAATAGGATTATCAGTTGAAGTGGTTCAAAAACAAGACCAACGCACTGGTAAATTAACTGGCGGAGTAGTCAAAAAATTATTAACCAATTCTGCAAATCATCCTCATGGAATAAAAGTAATGTTAGCGAATGGAATAGTTGGTCGTGTCAAAAATATATTGTGATGGATGAAGATACGTTAGATGATGTATTATTAAATGCCCATCAAAATCCTCAGGAAGTAGAATTTGCTGGTTTTTGGATTAGATTTTTAGCCTCTATTGTAGATTCCTTCGCATTAATTCCTTTAGTATTACTCAGTTTTTACAATATTTTTGTTTTAAAATCTGTCCTTTTAATGATTATCCTTACTATTTTGTCAACTATCTATAAACCGTTGCTAGAATGGAGATATGGTGCTACACTTGGTAAAATGGCAGTTAAAATTCAAGTTGTAAACGAAAACTTAGGTAAAATAAATGCAGAACAAGCAATTGGCAGGTATATTCCTTGGTTAATTACTCAACTACTTTCGTTAATAACCAGCTTTTATATGTTTAACTCACCTGATTTTGATAATGTAACTAGTTTTGATGATTTAGGCACTTTTGCACAAAATTTACCAACAGATAACGCTTCAACTATTTACAATTTTATATTTATTTTTTTGGTTGGAAGTTTAGCTTTTGACAAAAGAAAACAAGGCATCCATGATAAAATTGCAAAAACATTATGCATCAAAAAAAATCAAAAAAACGTTTAAAGAAATGGGATTAACCAACAATGATATTTTAAAAAAGCTGAGGGTTGCACACCAACTTCGTGATGAGGATATGGTAAATATTTGTGCTTTAGTAGATTTTAAAATCACTAAAAGTGAGCTAAATGCCCTCTTTAGAAATGAAAACCACGAGAAATATATGGAATGTGGTGATCAAATCTTACGAAATTTTTTAAACGGATTAATTATTCATTTAAGAGGACCTTTGCTTGAGAAAAAAAACGAGGTTAGCCAACCGAAGTAGCTGTTCACCAATATTTATGAAAACAACATTACCATCTAGAAGTCATCTTCCTGTTTTAGCCATTTTCTTGTGCTGCATGGTGTGGGGAACAACTTTTGTAATCGTTAAAGATGCTGTTACCGACATTGATCCATTTTTGCTTTCTGCTTTTAGAAACTTATTAGCCGTTATCGTTTTGTTTATTTTTTTATTACTTTCTAAAAAAATTGCATTACTAAAAGTTAAAAATGGTGTAAAATATGGAGCTATTTTAGGAGTTTTATTAGGTGCCATCTACGCTATTCAATCAACTGGATTAATTTACACAACCTCAAATCACAGTGCCTTTATTAGTTGTTCGGCGGTGGTAATGGTACCAATTTTTATGTATTTTATGGGTTGGCAAAAATTTACCTTAAAACAAGTATTCGCTATCATGGTAATTACAGTTGGATTATTTTTACTCACCTTTAAACCTGGCTTAATCCATTTTAATTATGGCGATTTTTTAACATTTATTGCAGCTATTATTTGTGCAATTCATTTAATACTATCGGGACATTATGTTAGAAAGATAGATTTTTT
>PFUQ01000185.1:1155-2825 GCA_002790175.1 Flavobacteriales bacterium CG_4_9_14_3_um_filter_32_8 | reverse complement strand
TTTTGTTTGCAACACTGGGTTCTTTTATTGGCCTGTCTATTAAATATTTGATACATCATCAAGAACCTATTTTATTTAATAGTGCTGTTATTCCAAATGTGTTGTACTTAGGATTATTGGGTACATTATTTTGCTATTTTGTAACCGTATGGGGACAAAAACATGTAAGCACAGTTTATACCGCTTTAATTTTTTCATTAGAACCAATTTTTGCTTCAATAGTTAGTTTTATAATTCTTGGTGAAGTTTTTACTCGAAATGAAATTATTGGTGCTATCAGTATTTTTATAGGAGTAGTTTATTACAGCTTACCTAAAAATTTAGTGATAGAAACCATCAATAAAATAAAAAAGCTCATCCACTTGGGTGAATGAGCTTTGTTAATCATTATAAAAGAATTTATTGTGAACCTCCTCCGATTCTAATTCCAATTTTGACTGCTATTCTAATATCAACAGCTAAAGCACTTCCAATATAAGGAACATAATCTTCTTGATTAAAATTAGGGTCGTCCTCAGCCTTCACACTACTATATTTAACATTATTCATCAGAAATTTACCAACACCAGCAGTTACTTCTAAAAACAAAACGCCAGATGTTTTCCACTTATAACCACCCATAACTCCTAAAGCTAATCCAGTTGTAGAAACGTCTGTTGTGGGATATTTTAAGTTACCTGTTGAAGCAAACCCAGTGGTATCAGAATAAGTATTGCCAGCAGCTTTAGATGTTCTAAATTTCCCATAAAGTCCTAAATAAACACCATCATTTCCTTTGTTAGGTGTAAAAAATGCTTTGTATTCTGGAACAATATTCATTTCGGAATACGCATATTTCCCATCTTTGGCTGCATAAATTGGGTTATTCGAGATTCCATCATCAAACATATTTTTTGATGAAAAATTCACATTTATACCAACAGAATTGCTCGGGTTAATTCCATATTCGTAACCTAATCCATACTTTGAAAAGGCAAAGCCAAGCACATCAACACTTATATCATGCTGAGCTTTTAGGGTTAGCCCTGAAATTAACAGAGCAGAAATCATTAGTTTTTTCATAGTTAAATATTTAGATGTTATCTATAGAAGGGTTCTAAAAATTAAATTTCTTAATAACACACCCCTTGTGCCTCTTGATAGAGGGGAAGAAAAATGTTGATTTTTAGAACCCTCCTATATTATTAATTACCAAAGTGATTTATAAGTTACATTTGCTTTTGGTCCATTACCGTAAGCAACACCTATATCTCTAATTGCTTGTATTCTTTCACTTTCTTGTTGTTGATCTTTAACAATGTATTTCCACTCTCTATCATCAATCTGTTTCACTTTTGCAGCAATTTTATTAGCTAATGCTTTTACTTCAGCTATACATGAAGCATCAGGATCAACAGAAGCCAACATTGCACCCGCTTGTTCAGCAGCAGCCATATCTTGAGCAGCATTCCAAATTCCAGTAGCTTGTTGCAATTTTTCTTTACAATCTTTATCAATCTTCTTCTTGTAAATTGGTTTAATTGCGTTCATTGATTTTACATAACATTCTTCACAAGCACTAGGTACAGAAGCTAACATAAAAATAGCTTGTTCGTAATCACTTTGATCAGCAATAGAATTTGCTTTTTTAATAATTAAATCACAATTATCTTTATAATATTGTATGATTT
>PFUQ01000185.1:0-1066 GCA_002790175.1 Flavobacteriales bacterium CG_4_9_14_3_um_filter_32_8 | reverse complement strand
CGAACATCTAAATCATGCACTAATATAGGTCCGGTTTGGTAGTTGGAAGGGGGGATATCATTCCAGACCATAGTAACTCTTATTGGCTGCATTCCATCGCTGTATAAATTATTCAATGTGTAAGTATGTCCATTTTGTAGTGATAATTCCTGAATGGTTGTAGGCTTGTTTTGATCCTGAGATATTAGTTGAGCTGCTTTGTATGTATTTAGTAAACCCCATCCATGTTTATAATCTGGACCAGGACTTGTGCCTGCTTCATCTGTTGTATGAATTACAACAGCCTTTAAAGTTGAAGAAAGGGGAATGGTGTTGCTGTGTGTATTTTTATAGTACTGTAATAATAAAGCCAATGCTCCGGTAACATTCGGTGCCGCCATTGACGTACCGGATTTTGAACCGAAAGTATTATTTGGCAAAGTAGAGTATAAATTGTCGCCATTTGCAACAATATCAGGTTTTATTCTACCATCTTTTGTTGGACCCCAATCGCTAAAGTAAGTACTAATTTGTTTAACATCTGAAGGAATCTGGTAACCAGATGGTATATCGTCTATTGCTCCAACAGTGAGTATATTTTTTGCAACACCTTCGGGTGGTATGCAATCAAATAAATTATCTCCACCATCTTTCGGATGCCAGCTCGTACTAGAAATCCAGCTATTCCCGTTCCACACCCAATGCGGTGCGTTAGGTTCAGGTCCCTCTCCACGATCATTACCAGCAGCCCATACTATTGTATAATAAGGTGCATTAAAAGCAATTTGATCATAATCTCTACTTATCTGATTATAATCTCCAAACATTGGATCTTCAAATTGGTAATCAAAAGCCATCCAGTACCAGGCTTTTGTCCCAACGCCTCTAAAATCATCATAAGCCCATCCGGGGTTTTCCCCATATGAATGATTGGAAAGGATTAAAGGATTAGAAATATTTGGGTCTAAGCCGGCGGCTGCATTTATCATTTCTGTAACATCCCAATTCCAATCCCTGGAATAAAGCACAGATTCATTTGCCATTCCTTTCGCATAATAGTTATCGTTATCTGCAATGATTGTGCCGG
>PFUQ01000237.1 GCA_002790175.1 Flavobacteriales bacterium CG_4_9_14_3_um_filter_32_8 | reverse complement strand
TTTGTAACCTCCAAATGGCGAAGTTGGGTCGAATTTATTAAAGGTATTTCCCCAAATAATACCAGCTTTTAATTGTGATGAAAGGTTAAACAATTTTGAACCTTTGTCCGTCCATACTCCTGCGGATAATCCAAAAGGAGTGTTGTTGGCTTTTTCAATTACTTCGGCAACAGTTCTAAAAGTTTGTATGGCTAAAACAGGTCCAAAAATTTCTTCTTGCACAATTCTGTTCGATTGAGAAACATTGGTAAACAAGGTTGGTTTACACCAAAATCCTTTTTTAGGAACTGTACAATTCGATTGGTACATTTCTGCTCCTTCACTTTTACCAATTTTCAAATAGTTGTTGATAGTGGTTAATTGCTCTTTCGAGTTAATAGCACCAATATCAGTATTTTTATCTAACGGATTTCCAACAATTAGCGATTCCATTCGGTCTTTTAGCTTTCGCAAAACAATATCGTAAACAGATTCTTCTACAAACAAACGAGAACCAGCACAGCAAACGTGTCCTTGATTAAAATAAATTCCATTGATAATTCCTTCTACAGCTTGGTCTAAAGCAGCATCTTCAAATATAATGTTAGCAGCTTTTCCTCCCAATTCAAGGGTTACTTTTTTATTGGTTCCAGCAATTGCATTTTGGATAATTTTTCCTACACCAGTTGAACCAGTAAAAGCAATTTTATCTATATCGTTATGATTTACGATGGCTGCTCCTGTTTCTCCAGCACCAGTAATAATATTTACCACACCATCAGGTAAACCAGCTTCTTGAATAATTTCTGCTAATTTAAGAGCGGTTAATGAAGTAGTTTCAGCAGGTTTTAACACTACTGTATTGCCAGTCGCTAAGGCTGGGGCAATTTTCCAAGCAGCCATTAATAAAGGGAAGTTCCAAGGAGTAATTTGTCCTGCAACACCTAACGATTGTGGTTTGCGGTTCGGAAAAGCATAATCTAACTTATCAGCCCAACCAGCATAATAAAAAAAGTGTGCAGCAGCTAAAGGCACATCAACATCGCGAGATTCTCTGATGGGTTTACCTCCATCCATCGATTCGATAACTGCAAATTCTCTTGCTTTTTCCTGAATTAAACGTGCAATTCGGTAAATGTATTTTGCTCTTTCTTTTGCAGGCATTTTACTCCAAACTTCGGTGTAGGCTTTTCTTGCAGCTTTTACAGCTTTGTCCACATCTTTTTCGTTGGCTTCTGCAATCATCGCAATTTTTTCTTCCGTTGCAGGGTTGATGGTTGCAAAGTACTTGCCCGAACTTGGTTTTACCCATTTTCCACCAATAAACAAATCGTATTGTTCATTCAATTGAATATGGCTGGTACTTTCTGGTGCAGGAGCTAAATCCCACCCAGTATCGAAGTTAATTTTTATCGTTTTTTTTGTCATCGCTTAATCTTTTGAAAAGTAATCTTTTGATTGATAAACTCCAGTTTGTTGTTTTACAATTTGCATTAATAGGTCGTTGGCAAGGCTACTTGCTCCAAACCTAAACCATTGGTTGGTTAACCAAGCTGCCCCCAATGTTTCTTTAACCAACATTAAGTATTGTAAAGCTAATTTTGAGTTAGAAATTCCTCCAGCAGGTTTCATTCCCACTTGTATTCCTGTTTTGTAATAATAATCTTTTATGGCTTCGAGCATTACTAAAGTAACTGGCAAGGTTGCTGCTGGACTAATTTTTCCGGTAGATGTTTTAATAAAATCTGCTCCAGCCAAAATGGCAATATCGCTTGCTTTTCTCACTTTATCGAACGAACCTAATTCTCCTGTTTCTAGTATTACTTTTAATCGAGATTTTCCACAAGCTTCTTTTATTGTAGCAATTTCATCAAACACAAAGTTGTATTCACCCTCATGAAATTTACCTCTACTAATTACCATATCAATTTCTTCTGCTCCAGCATCAGTAGCAATTTTTACGTCTAACAATTTTACCTCTAAACTCGATTGTCCACTAGGAAAAGCCGTTGCAACAGATGCAACATTAATTCTAGAACCTTGCAAACATTGTTTGGCTGTTTTTACAAAATTTGGATAAACACAAACCGCAGCAACGGTTGGCAATCCAGGATAAGCATCGTGTAAATGTTGTGCTTTATTACACAATTGTCGAACCTTATTTTCGGTATCTGCACCTTCTAATGTGGTTAAATCAACCATGTTAAGGGCAAGCTTTAACCCCTGAAGTTTAGTTTCGTCTTTTATACTTCTGCTTGTAATTCTGTCAATTCTATCTAATGTTCCTACTTGGTCAACTTTTGGTGAAGAAAAAAAGTCAATTTTGTTTTTTGTATTACTCATTTCTTATTTATTGGAGTTCAAATATAAGTAAAAAAGAAAGTTTGGGTTTATACTAATTTTTAAAAAAGTATTTTTGTGTAAACGATGAGCCAAAATTCTAAAAATATACACCCTGTTTTTGATGCTATTTTAGGAAGAACTACTAAAGAGCAGTTGTTAAAACAGCACGCCAAAGTTATCTGGATGACTGGTTTTTCTGGCTCTGGAAAAACAACTATTGCCATTGCCTTAGAAAAGAAATTGAACGCTCAAGGATTTTTAACTCAGATTTTAGATGGCGATAATGTGCGAGTTGGAATCAACAATAATTTAGGATTTAGCGAAGCGGATAGAACAGAAAACATCAGACGAATTGCCGAAGTTTCGAAGTTGTTTTTAAATGGTGGTATCATTACCATCAATTGTTTTGTAAGTCCAACTATCGAAATTCGAGAAAATGCAAAAAAAATTATTGGAGCAGCTGATTTTATCGAAGTTTTTATCAATACTCCTTTTGAAGTTTGTGAAAAAAGAGACGTGAAAGGATTGTATAAAAAAGCAAGAGCTGGAGAAATAAAAAACTTTACAGGAATTGATGCCCCTTTTGAGGCACCTTTAAACCCTGATATTGATGTAAAAACTGCTAATGAAAGTATTGAAGAATCGGCAAATCAAATTTTAGCATCTATTTTGCCTTTAATAACATTCGCTGAGTGATGAAGATTAGCATTTTGTTTCTTTTTTTGTTTTTTTTATTATTTAACTTAAGCAGCAGAGCCAATAATTCTGTTGGGTTGAGTATTAACGAAAATCAAGTAATTGTTTCCATTCAAGAAAATAATCTTGCTGACACAATTGCTGGTGCTGCTATTGTTACTGTTAAATTTAAGAGAGGAAAAGCCATTTTGTTTACCGTTTTCACAGGATTTTTAGGTGGGCATCGCATTTATTTAGGAACTCATCAAAGAACCCCAATTATTTATTCTGTAACTTTAGGTGGATTGGGCATACTTCCATTGATAGATTTGATTCAAATCATTTTCACAAAAGATTTATCTAAATTTGAGTACCGACCACAAATTATCATGTGGGGGAAGTAGAATTACTCTACCGTAACCGATTTTGCTAAATTTCTTGGTTGATCTACATTACATCCTCTCATAACAGCAATGTGATACGAAAGTAGTTGCAAAGGAATACAAGTTAACAGTGGGCTTAAGGCATCTTCTACTTCAGGGATTTCTATCACATAATCAGCAATTTTTTTAACATCAACATCTCCCTTAGTTACAATGGCTATTATTTTTCCATTACGAGCTTTTACTTCTTCAATGTTGCTTATTACTTTTTCGTAATTTCCTTTTCTAGTAGCGATAACTACAACAGGCATTTCCTCATCAATTAAAGCAATTGGTCCATGTTTCATTTCTGCGGCTGGGTATCCTTCTGCATGGATGTAAGAAATTTCTTTTAATTTTAAAGCTCCTTCTAAAGCTACAGGAAAATTATATCCTCTGCCTAAATAAAGGAAATTACTTACTCCCTTAAATATACTTGCAATATATTTTATTTTTTCGTCCGATTCTAATAATAAAGCTACTTTTTCTGGTATAGCGTAGAGCTCAACCAATAATTGTCTAAATTTTGATTCAGAAATACTTCCCTTTTTATGAGCTATGGAGAGTGCCATCAATGACAATACAGTAACCTGAGCTGTAAATGCTTTGGTTGATGCAACTCCAATTTCTGGTCCAGCATGGGTATAAGACCCACCATCAGTAGCTCTAGAAATGGTAGAACCTACTACGTTGCAAATACCAATAATTGTAGCTCCTTTTTCTTTCGCCAATTTAATGGCTGCTAAGGTATCGGCAGTTTCGCCAGATTGAGAAATGGCAATAACAACATCACTTTCGTTAATGATGGGGTTTCTATATCTAAATTCAGAGGCATATTCAACTTCAACGGGTATTCTAGCTAAATCTTCAAATAAGTATTCTCCGACTAAACCAGCGTGCCATGATGTTCCGCAGGCAACAATAATAATACGTTGAGCATTAATAATTTTTTGTTCATAATCTCTAATCCCACCTAAAGATACAATGCCTTTATCTAAATCTATTCTTCCACGCATACTGTTTCTGATAGATTGTGGTTGTTCGAATATTTCTTTGAGCATAAAGTGTTCAAAACCACCTTTCTCTATTGCTTCTAAATGAACTTCTAACTCTTGTATATAAGGAGTAATTGCATGTTTTTTGATGTCCATCAATTGCAACTTTTTACCACGTTGCATAATGGCAATTTCCTCATCGTTTAAATAAACTACATTTTTGGTGTATTCTACAATTGGAGTAGCATCTGAAGCAACAAAATACTCAAAATTATCACCTATTCCAATTACCAAAGGGCTACTTTTTTTAGCAGCAATCATGGTGTCGGGATTGTCTTTAGAAACAATTACAATTGCATAAGCTCCAAGCGTTTTGTTTAACGCTATTCTTACGGCCTCTACCAAATCTACATGCGTATTGTTTTGAATGTCTTCGATTAAATGAATCAATACTTCAGTATCTGTTTCACTTGTAAATTGATGTCCACGTTTTAATAGTTCCGCTTTTAAACTAGCGTAATTTTCGATAATGCCATTGTGAATGATGGCTAAATTTTCTGACCCCGAGAAGTGTGGATGTGCATTTTCATCGTTTGGTATACCATGAGTAGCCCATCTAGTATGACCAATACCTACGGTTCCTTTAATATTTTTTCCTTGTGTAAAACTTTCTAATTCAATAACCTTTCCTTTCTTTTTGTAGAGATTAATTTCATGTCCATCTATTAGTGCAACACCTGCACTATCATAGCCTCTATATTCTAATCTTTTTAAGCCTTTTATGAGTATTGGGTAGGCTTGCTTGTCTCCAAGATATGCTACAATTCCACACATAATTTAAAGTTTTGAATAGGTGATGTTTAACCTGATTTTTGAGATGACATTTTTTTCAGAACTGATAACAGATCTTTTTGCTGTAGTAGAACCTCCATTTGCTAATAAATAGAGCTCATAGTCGGTTGTTGAATGATACAATAATTGCTGAATATGGCGAGATATGTTAAAGGTATAGGTTTTAGAGCTTCCACCATTCACCAAAGTTCCTCCATAATAATCTAATCCTTCATAAAAATCAGGTAAAAAAATGGTTTCTCCTGCTGAATTAGTACCTACTAAAGATAGGGAGGAAATTGCTTCATCAAAATCTCCTTCCGTGTTATTTGCAATGGTAAAAACTAATTCAGCTTTATTAATAATAATGCTACCATTTTTCGCCAATTCTTTAATCGTTGGCATTTCAATTTTAGTTTTAACTCCCGCCATTGTTGATACATAAGTAACGGTTGTATCTTTTGTTGGGTCGTTATTGATGTGTTTTAATACATCTGTTCCTGCATAATTGTGTGCAAAGCGAGAATATTTTGTGGTTTCCGAGTTAATTTTAAAACTTTCTTGTAAAGAATCTGCCAATGAATTATTATAATAAACTGTAATAGTAGATAATGAAGAATTTATATCAAAAGAAGCTATGGAACCAGCTCCAGGCGTTAAAGTGGTGTTTCCAACAGAATCAGCAGTTGTGATGTATATGCCTTTAAAAACGCTACTAAAAGCGGTATTGTCGGCATAGGGAGAGCCATTTGCAAGATTTGTTAGGAAGGTAGAATTAGTTAATTTAATTCTTAAATGAGGCTTATGCATTACACTATCAACCGTTGTTAATATACTATCTTTTAGATTTGGAATAAAAGTGGAGCTTGCCAATGATGTTGATTGGTAAGAAGTAAAGGTGTTAGAATAATAATTTGTTGATGTTACTAAAGGAGCCGTTAATTCATATACATTAATAGACATTGGAGTAGCTGTGTCGCCATATAATTCAACATAATCTAGGGTTAACACAACCGAATCGATAACCACTGAAGTTCCAAAATCTGTGGAGGCTCCTGAAAGTGCTACATTTGCATAAATTGAGGATGACATTGGTCCAAAAATAGGGTCATTATATAGCCCAAGTAAGTTGTATATGGATAAGTCTGTTCTTAAAGAATCTTCAGCTAAAACTGTAGTTTGCAAGGAGAAGGTGTCAACGAAATTTATGGATAGGTTACCATTGTCAAAATCTGGAGTAAGTTCCCCATCTTTTTTACAGGAAAATAATTGAATAAAAAAAAAGATTGCGGAAAGTAAAATAGCTTTCCGCATTATAAAGGAGATTGTACTAATATTCATTTTAATCTTGTAATACTGCTGTTGCTTGTAATATTTCATCATAAAAGTTAGAATAAGCTTCAATATAATTTTCAGTACCTTGAAAATCTAATTTAGGTTTATCAACACTTTGAAAGAAAGCTTCTAATTCTGGATTAATTTTTTCACTGGCTTTAATAACAGCATCTGATGCATTAATTGCAGCTTTATTTAATCCAATAAAAGAAGTATCAGCATAATCTTTTATTGCTTCTTCAGAAATATTATCCATCATCGCTTTTTGAGCAAAGTTTTTATCTAACGAGGTTTTAAAATCATTATTGTATAATGAAAAAATAACTTTAGCGTTTGCAAATATTGGTTCTTTTTTGTAGGAAGTTTTGATGTATAAAGGCACTAAACTGGTCATCCAACCGTGACAATGAATAATGTCAGGAACCCATCCTAATTTTTTTACAGTTTCTAAAACTCCTCTTGTAAAAAATATTGCTCTTTCATCGTTGTCTTTAAAAAACTTTCCAGTTTCAGTATCATGAAAGGCTGCTTTTCGTTGAAAAAAATCTTCACTGTCAATAAAATAAACCTGCATTCGTGCAGCTTGGATAGAACCCACTTTTATGATTAAAGGATGATCATTGTCGTTGATAATTAAATTCATCCCCGACAATCGGATTACCTCATGTAGTTGGTTTCTTCGTTCGTTGATGCATCCAAACTTTGGCATAAAAGTTCTAATCTCTTTTCCTCCTTCTTGGATGCCTTGAGGCAAATGTCGCCCAAAATTGGCTAATTCAGTTTGTTCTAGGTATGGTGCAATCTCTTGTGAAATAAATAAAATCTTCTTCTTTTTCATAATCCTACCATTAATTTTGTACAAAGATACTACTTTTTATACCGTTAATCAAGTTTTATGTATATGATTATCAATATCAAGTCTAGTATATCAGTAAATAAATTATTTATTTTGCACAAAAAAATGAACACCTGTAAACGAAATGCAAGTATTTAAAACAGTAAAAGAAATACAAATTTACTTCATAAACTCAAAACCAAAAAGTATTGGTTTTGTTCCCACAATGGGAGCTTTGCATGTTGGGCACATCTCTTTAATTAATGTATCTAAAAAGCAAAATAATATAACTGTTTGCAGCATTTTCGTTAATCCAAAACAATTTAATAATCCAGAAGATTTAATAAAATATCCTAGAAATATTGATGCAGATTTAGAAAAATTAGCCAACGCAAATTGTGATGTTGTATTTGTGCCAAGTGTTGAAGAAATGTATCCTAATAAAATAGAAAAGGAGTATAATTTTGGAATTCTTTCAACGGTAATGGAAGGTGAACATCGACCTGGACATTTTAATGGTGTTGCAATTGTGATTGAACGTTTATTTGATATTATAAAACCGAATAAAGCCTATTTTGGTGAAAAAGATTTTCAACAATTATCAGTAATTAAGGAGTTAGTTAAACAATTAAAATTGCCTATAAAAATTATCGGATGCCCTATTATTAGGGAAGATAACGGATTAGCAATGAGTTCAAGAAATGAAAGACTTACTAAAATTGAGCACAATGCTGCAAGTGAAATTAATAAGGCGTTAAAATATGTAAGTCAAAATAAAAATAACTATTCTGTGTTAGAGTTAAAAAAATACTTTAACAATTACCTATCCAAAAATAAATTACTTACCACAGAGTATTTTGAGATTGCTGATGGAAACTCATTAACCCCTATTAATCATTGGAATGAGACTGAATACCTCATTGCTTTTACAGCAGTTATGGTAGGAGGTGTAAGACTAATCGATAATATGACAATAATTAATTAACTTTGTTGCCAAATTATGCAAGTACAAGTAGTAAAATCTAAAATACATCGGGTAAAAGTTACCGAGGCCGACTTAAATTATATTGGTAGCATTACCATTGATGAAAATTTAATGGAAGCTGCTAATATCATTGAAGGAGAAAAAGTTCAGATTGTAAATGTGAACAACGGAGAAAGACTAGAAACATACGTAATTAATGGTGCAAGAGGTTCTGGCGAAGTATGTTTAAATGGACCTGCTGCAAGAAGAGTCTCCGTTAATGATATCATCATTATCATTTCTTATGGTATTATGGATTTTGAAGAAGCGAAGTCCTTTAAACCTTCTCTTATTTTTCCTAACGAAAAAACCAATCAACTAAAATAACCTGAATTGAAAAAGGTCTCTATAGCCCTTCTTAAAATTTTTATTCCCTTAGGATTAGGTGTCTTTTTAATTTGGTTAGCTTACCATCAATTAAAACCCGAAGAAATAGAACGAGCAAAAAATGCGATGTTTGAAATGAATAAATTTTATTTATTTCTCTCCATATTTTTTGGAATTATTAGCCATGCAAGTAGGGCTTGGAGATGGAAATATCCTATAGAAGCGTTAGGTTATTCTCCAAAATTTTGGAACAGTTTTTTTACGGTAATGATTGGCTATTTCTCCAACCTTGGAATACCAAGAAGTGGAGAAGTATTGCGATGTGGATTAATGGCAAAATACGAAAACATGCCATTTAATAAATTAGTAGGAACTGTAATTGCTGAAAGAGTTACCGACTTTATCATATTATTTATTTCTATTTTTATTGCATTGTTTTTACAAGCGGGTATTATCTTAGATTTTCTTGCCAAAGGAGAAGATAAATTTTCCTCATCTAAAATTCTTCTTCTTCTTATTGTCGTGGTAGGATTTATCGTTGGACTAATTATAATTAAAAAATCGAATCATTTAGTTGCACAAAAAATAAGAGTATTTTTAAGTGGAATATTAGAAGGTATTAAAATCCTATTCACGATGAAGAAAAAATGGCTGTATTTAGGACACACCTTATTTATTTGGATGATGTATTTTGCAATGTTTCGTATTACCTTTTACGCTTTACCAGAGTTAAACGCTGTTCCGCTATCTGGAATTTTTACTGCTTTTGTTGTTGGAGGATTAAGCATAACAGTAACCAATGGAGGAATTGGTGCATATCCTTTAGGAATAAGTGCGGTATTAGCTTTATATGGATTAGCTGATGTTGGATATGGCTTTGGTTGGGCGGTTTGGTTAGCACAAAGTACCATGTTAATTTCTGTTGGATTAATCTCTTTTATCTTAATTACAAGGTATAATTTAAAGAAGTAGGTTTTTGATGACTGTCTCGTCCTGAAAAAAGTTTACACTATTTGGTTAATAATACTGTTTCAAATTTACACTTAATTTAAAACTAATCGTGCTACTCTAGTTCCCTCCTCATATTCTATCCTAATAAAATATACTCCTTTATTAAATTGCTCAATGTTAAATTGATAGCTATTTTTCATCACTTGCTCACTCCTCATTTTTTCGCCAATCATATTGAAAATTTCAATTCCAATAATAGTTTGATTAGAAGTTAATGTTGCTTCCCCTTTTGTTGGATTTGGGAACAAACTGTAAACTAAATTATCCGACTGCTCTATTATTCCTATACAAACGCTAATTTGAATGGTGATAGAATCTGCAGATGTACATCCATTAGAATCAGTTCCTTGAATATAGTAAATATAACTTCCTATGCTTAGTGTGTTTGCATTCACTAGTAAAACTTGTGTAGTATCTCCAGTATTCCATACATAAGAAACTAAGTTGGTTCCTGCATCTAAGTATATGGAGTCTGTTTCACATAAATTAGTATCAACTCCCAAATTAATAATTGGTGGAGCGTTAACAATTAAGTCTTGAGAAACTATACTGTCACAAGTATTGGAGCCTGAATAAAATCCTTGATAAGTCCCAGCAACTGATTGATAAGTGCCAAATAGTAAAGCACTATCACCCTGACAAATAATTATTGGAGCAATTGTATCTTGTACTATTGGATTAACCATTAATGTAGTTGTTACTAAACTATCACAGCCATAAATAGTAGTTAACGTATCGTTATAAATACCAACCATTGTTTGGTATGCACCTCCTAATAATATACTATCTCCATCACAAATTGTAGCATTTGCATTTACGATGTATGTTAAATTTATTGATAATGTTGTCTCGATTATACTATCGCAGCCAACTAATGTGGATAACGTATCATAATAAATTCCTGCATTTGTTTGGTAAAAACCACCTAATAATATACTATCTCCAACACAAATAGCAGAATTTTGTGAGGTGACATAAATAGGATTAATTATTAAATTTTGAATTACAATACTATCGCAATTTGTATAGCTCACCAAAGTATCTTGATAAGTTCCGGCAATTGTTTCAAAATTTCCGAAAATCAACGCACTATCTCCTTGACAGATTTCTACATTTGCTAAATTGGTGATTACAATTGGATTTACGGTTATATTAATACTATCAGTTGCAGAACATGCTCCCACAGAAACTGTTACATAATAAAGTCCTGATGAAGTAACTAAGTACGTTTGAGAGGTAGTAAATCCATCTTGCCATAAATAACTATTTCCAGTACCTGCATCTAACAATAAACTATTTCCAGCACAAAAAGTGGTATCATTACCAAAGTTTACACTTGAATTAGATAAAACTGATAGCGTTTGATTAACAATACTATCACAACCGTTGATGCTAGTTAAAGTATCAGAATAAGTTCCAGCGATAGTTTCATTGTTTCCAAAAATTAACGCACTATCACCTTGGCAAATTGTTACTGTTCCTATGCTTTGGTTGTAAATAGGATTTAAAATTAATTGTTTTACCAAAATACTATCGCAGCCTGTTGATGCAGTTAATGTATCATAATAATTACCTGCAATAGTTTGGTAGTTTCCAAAAATCAATGCACTATCTCCCTGACAAACCGCTTCGTTTGACAAGTTAGTGGTTACAATTGGATTTACCGTGATGGTTATTGTTGTTGTGGTTGCACATTGTCCTGCTGTTGGTGTAAAAGTATAAGTTGTTGTTGTTGTATTATTTAACGCAGGCGACCAAGTTCCTGTTATTCCATTGTTGGAAGTTGTTGG
>PFUQ01000005.1 GCA_002790175.1 Flavobacteriales bacterium CG_4_9_14_3_um_filter_32_8 | reverse complement strand
TATTGCTCTACTTTTTGGTTTTTTAGCAATGTATTTCATGTATTTTTTTAGGTTGTACGTTAGGGCTGCCATCATTACATGTTTATTGGCTTGTTGTATGCCTCGTGTGTTTACTCTTTTTAAGTTTAAAAAGTTAAGCATTGTTCCTAGTACTGGTTCTACTGTGCTGCCTCGCTTTTTCATTATCTTTTGGGCATAATCGCTTCGTTTGTTTTCGTTTTTTACCTATATTTGAAAATCTAATGGAGGTTTTAAGACGAACTGCCGTTAGCGGCAGTCCTACTACCGAAGAAAAACAGTTGAGTTTTTGGACTAACGTGATTAATTTTGCTATTGACTGGTTTTAGCAATGGTGTTTTAAAAAAAACCTAGAACTTATAATTTAATCCTACGCCTATTATTTCTTTAAATTGAACTCTTGGACCAGTTCCATCAAAAACACCATCACCATCTCTATCAACAGCAATAACAACATTATGGTCGTAAATTAATTGTGTAGCAACGGTTGCAGAAATAAATTTATTAAAATTAAAACTTCTTCCGCTTCAGTTGTTTGAGCGTTAAAATCCATAGCTAGCAAAATAGCAATGAAGAAAAATCCAATTTTTTTCATAGTTAATTTTTTTACTTCGATTTTAATAAATCTCGGATTTCTGTTAACAAAACCTCTTCGTTAGATGGTTTTAGAGGTTCTGCTGGAGTAGGAGATTCAATTTCTTTTTTCTTAGCATAATTAACGGCTTTAATCATCATAAAAACGGCAAATGCAATAATGGTGAAATCAATTACGGTATTAACAAAAGCACCATAATTTAAAGCAACTTCAGTAACGGCAGGAGTAATAACTGTTTCTCCATCCATTACGGCAATATGAGCTTCTTTAATTACTACTTTTAAATCTTTAAAATCTACTCCACCTAATAATGCTCCAATTGGAGGCATAACAATATCACTTACAAATGAAGAAACAATTTTACCAAAAGCACCACCAATAATGATGCCTACAGCCATATCTAGTACATTTCCTTTAATAGCAAAAGCTTTAAACTCTTTAATAAATCCCATTTTTTAATTTTTTACAAAAATAACTGTTTTACATACCTAGAGTAATGATAATTGTTTCTTTTTTAAAGTATTTTGTAGTGGTTAATTAATAGTATCATTGGAAATAATTTATGAAGTTTTTTAATAAATTTCAAACTTTCCCTTACGCCTTTCTTATATTTGAATAATAAATTATTTATTAGGTTTTAAAACTTAAAATATGGCTCTAAAACAATCACTTAGTTTTAAACTTCAACAGAAATTATCACCACAACAAATTCAATTAATGAAATTGTTGCAGCTTCCTACAGTTGCTCTTGAACAGCGGATTAAAGAAGAGATAGAAAGCAATCCTGCTTTGGATGAGGGAAAAGAAGAGGATGATGAATTGGATGCAGAACAAGAAGATGATTTTGGTAGAGAAGAAATAAGTGATGCCGAAAAAGAATTTGATTTTGATGCTTATATCAGTGATGATACTCCTTCCTATAAATTAAACATCAGTAACCAAAGTAAAGATGACGAAGATAAGCAAGTCCCTTTAAGTGGTGGGGCTAGTTTTCAGGAATTATTGGAGGCACAATTACTGATGTATAATTTAGAAGATGATGATTATACTATTGCTGTTCATCTAATTGGTAGTTTGGATGAGTCGGGTTATTTGCGAAGAGAACTAAGTGCTATTGTAGATGACTTAGCATTTACTCAAAATATTATTACCGAAGAAGCACATGTTGCTAAGCTGTTGATGGTTATTCAACATTTTGATCCAGCTGGAGTTGGTGCTAGAACTTTACAAGAATGTTTATTATTACAATTAAAGAGGAAAAATAATCATTCTTTAATTTATAGAAATGCCATAGAAATTGTAGAAAAGTATTTCGATGAATTTTCAAAAAAACATTATTCAAAAATCATTGATAAGCTAACTATTTCTGATGAAGATTTAAAAGAAACTATTAATGAAATATTAAAGTTAAATCCCAAACCCGGAAATTCATTAAGCGATGCTAATAAGGTTGTACAACATATTGTTCCCGACTTTAATTTAACTATTGAGAACGACCAAATCGTATTAACTTTAAATGGTAGAAATACACCCGAATTGAAAGTAAGTAGAACCTACAATGATATGATGGAAGGTTACAAAGTTCAAAAAGAGAAACCATCCAAATCGCAAAAAGATGCATTAATGTTTGTGAAGCAAAAATTAGATTCTGCAAAATGGTTTATTGATGCCATTAAACAACGTCAGAACACACTTATAGTTACTATGGAAGCCATTATTATGTATCAAAAAGAATATTTTTTATCGGGTGATGAAACCCTATTAAAACCTATGATATTAAAAGATATTGCTGAACAAGTTGAGCTTGACATTTCAACAATATCTAGGGTAGTTAACAGTAAATACGTTCAAACTCCATATGGTACGTTTCTCTTAAAAACATTTTTTTCAGAATCATTAAGTACAGATAGTGGCGAAGAAGTTTCAACCCGGGAGGTTAAAAAGATTCTTCAAGATGCTATTGATGAAGAAAATAAGAAAAAACCATTAACTGATGAAAAGTTATCTCATTTATTAAATGAAAAAAGTTACAACATTGCAAGACGAACAATTGCAAAATATAGAGAACAACTAAATATTCCTGTAGCCCGATTAAGGAAGGAATTGTAGTATTAAAAATAAATGAAAATAGCAGCAAAAATCATTTCAATCATTTTTCATCCATTAATAATCCCTGTTATTGGATTATTAATTATTTTTAATACAGATTCATACATTAATTATTCCATTCCTAAAGATTTAAAAATAGCCATTATTACACTCGTGGGAACAAGTACTTTTGTTATCCCACTATTAATTTCTTTATTACTCCTACATAAAAAAATGATTAATAGTTTAGAAATGGAAACCACAAAAGAGCGTATTATCCCTTATGGTTTCACCATTATATTTTACATTTTTACATTATCTATGTTAAAAGAAGCGGCAATACCTCCACTAATTTTTAAATTTGTTATCGGAGCCACATTATCAGTAATGGTAGCTTTTCTTATTAATTTAAAATGGAAAATTAGTGCTCACATGATTGGTGTTGGAGGATTAGTTGGAGCACTTATTTGTATCTCAACTATTTTAGAAATTTACCTTACCTCTTATATTATTGTAGCACTAATAATTGCAGGATTATTAGGATCCTCGAGGTTAATTCTTAAAGCTCACAACCAACTACAAATTTATGTTGGTTTTATCGTTGGTTTAATTTGTCAGCTTTTTACGATTTATTTTTTGACATAAAAAAACCCGATAGTTATTATCTGGGCTCCTTATTATTTTATTTTAAGATTATTTAATATTCCTCTTCATTAAAAAAGAAATCGTCTTTGGTTGGGTAATCTGGCCAAATATCTTCGATTGTATCATAAATTTCATCTTCACCTTCTAACTGTTGTAAGTTTTCGACAACCTCCAAAGGAGTTCCAGTACGAATAGCAAAATCTATTAATTCATCTTTAGTTGCAGGCCATGGAGCATCTTCTAAGTGTGATGCTAATTCTAAAGTCCAATACATAATTCTATAATATTAAAATGGTGTAACTAATTTTTTAACCTTTACGCAAAAATAGTTTTTTTGTTGAGTTGTGCAACAAAAAACAAAACAAAAATACACATTATGAATTATAGCATTGTTTATCAACTACATACGAGCTTTCCAGGGAGTTTCATTAATTCCTTTATCTTTCGCTATTTTTCTGGCAAGCACAAATAAGTAATCTGATAATCTATTTAAATAGATAATAATCATTTCATCAACTATTTCTAATTCAGATAATTGACTAACAATACGTTCTGCTCTTCTACACACACACCTAGCAATATGGCAAAATGAAACAGTAATATTTCCTCCTGGCAGAATAAATGACTTCATTTCGGGAAGTTGTTCGTTCATTTTATCAATTTCATTTTCTAAAAATGTAACGTCTGAATTAATTAATAGAGGAATTTTAACTTTATTGTTTCCAGATTCAGTGGCTAATAAAGAGCCCATTGTAAATAATCTATCCTGAATTTCTAATAATGTTTTAATACTTTCTTGAGCTATTTCTTGGTCTCTAATCAAGCCGATGTACGAATTTAGTTCGTCAACTGTTCCGTAAGCATCTATTCTGATGTGGTGTTTTGCAACTCTTTTTCCACCAAAAAGTGATGTTTGTCCTTTATCCCCAGTCTTTGTATAAATTTTCATAGTATGATTTTTTGTACTTCTTACATATATTTCTATTGGATATTAAAAGTAAAATTATTTTACCACATACCTCATTCTTATCTTAAAGATAATATTACATTTGATACATGATAACTCAAGAACAAATAAAATTATTAGCCAATCGCCTGGAGGCGTTAAGGGGGTATCTTTGACATAGATGCCAAAATTATTCAATTAGAAGAAGAAGAACAAAAAACTCATGATCCCAATTTTTGGGACAATCCAGAATCAGCTGAAAAACAATTAGTTCTCGTCAGAAATATTAAATTTTGGACAATTGGATATTCGTCGTTGTTGTCTGAATTAGATGACTTACAAGTACTTTATGATTTTTATAAAGAAGGAGAAGCCACTGAGGAAGACGTTGAAAATCAACACAATATAACGTGTAAGAAAATTGAAGAATTAGAGTTTAAAAACATGTTGAGTGGCGAGGAAGACTCTTTGAATGCTGTGCTTCAAATTACTGCTGGTGCTGGTGGTACAGAAAGTTGTGATTGGGCTTCCATTTTATTGAGGATGTACCAAATGTGGGCAGAAAAAAACAATTTTAAAATTCAAACACTCGATTACCAAGCAGGGGATGTCGCTGGTATTAAGACCGTTACTATCGAAATTGAAGGAAGTTATGCGTTTGGTTATTTAAAAGGAGAAAATGGAGTTCATCGTTTGGTACGGGTTAGTCCTTTTAATTCTCAAGGAAAAAGAATGACTTCTTTTGTTTCTGTTTATGTATATCCTTTGGTAGATGATTCCATTCAAATCAATATCAGTCCTGCCGATATTACCTGGGATTTTGCTCGTTCGGGTGGTGCTGGCGGTCAAAACGTGAATAAGGTAGAAACTAAAGTAATACTTCGTCATCTTCCTTCTGGAATTATGGTTACCAATTCTGAAACCCGTTCTCAATTAAAAAACAGAGAAAAAGCCATGCAGTTATTAAAATCGCAATTGTACGAAATTGAAATGCGGAAAAAAATGGAACATCGTGCAGAAATTGAAGGCAGTAAACTGAAGATAGAATGGGGTGCTCAAATAAGAAGTTATGTGTTAGATGATAGAAGAGTTAAAGACCATAGAACTAATTTTACTGTTAACGACCCTGATAGAGTTTTAAATGGAGACTTAGATGGCTTCCTAAAAGCATATTTAATGGAATTTGGAAAATCATAATTAAGGATGAACATAAGATATAACAAAAGTAAAGCATGGATACTTGGGTTGTTAATTTTAGCAACCACTTCATTACACTCACAAAATGTGAAAGGATTTTATGTAAATGGCTTTAACACCATTTTAGGAAACACAATCTTAGAAGATAGTTTGTTGATATTTGCCCAAAACAATGGGTTTAATTACCTAACACTTTATGAGATGCACTTGGTAAATAATAGCACTCCGCTTACCAATTTTTCTTCTGCTCAACCGTTTGCTGATTTTGTTTTTAAAGCCAAAACTCAATATGGCATTGCTGAAATAGGTGTTGCTGCAGAAAATCTTTGGTTTTTCACTAATATTATTGGTGTTTACAATCAACAACATCCATCGATTAACAACAAGGTTGATGTATATAATTTAGAGTTTGAGTTTTGGGTTCCTTCTTTGGTTAATTCTGGCGGGTATTATTGTACCACCTATTTGCAACCAGGAGGATATAGCTGCGATACTTCGGGTGCTTTTTCATATTATAAGGGAATGTTAAAGAGTATTGATTCGTTGGCTAATTTAACTGGACAAAAATCGGAAGCTTATTTTGGTTTTTTTAATTCAGGTCAAGCACAGCAAATTGTTCAAACGGGCGTAGATAGAGTTTTGGCGAGTATTTACATTCCTTCAGGAAATTATTCGCCAACTTATCAGTATAATTATGTTAAACCCCGATTGCAAGATTTGGCTTTAGCAAATACTAATGTTAAGGTGATACCACTTTATAGTTCAGAGCCATCTTTTATGCAAAGTTGGGTAACTACCAATCCTTTTTTTCTTCCATATACTGATTTTGTGAGTAGTTTAAGTTTAGAGTCAGGATTATGGAAAAACTATATTCAACCAGAAGGGATACAATGGTTTGCGTATAGTTTTTTACCTAAAAAAAACATGACGGTAACAGTGGAAGAGAATGAAAATTTAGATTTTATGATAAGTCCAAATCCAGCAAAAGAAAATATTAACATTAAAACGAAACTCAGTAATTCAGTTATCACCCTTAGTATCACTAATGTTTTAGGTGAAATTGTGTATTCACAAAAACTTATACATACAAAAACAACCCTAAACACAGACCAATTTAGTAAAGGCGTTTATTTTGTTTCCATTGCCAACAAGAATAGTAAAACAACCAAAAAAATGATTATAGAATAATCAACCAAAAGACTAATTTAATTACTTACGATGAAAATATATCATAATCCACGCTGTAGCAAAAGCAGACAAACTTTACAATTAATCAAAGATGCAAAAGTTGAGGTAGAAATTGTAGAATACTTAAACGAAATCCCCACAAAAGAGGAATTGAAAATTATTTTAATGAAACTTAACTTACAGCCTAAAGATATTGTAAGACAAGGAGAATTGATTTATAAAGAGAAGTTTAAGAATAGCAATTTTACGAATGAAGAATGGCTACAAATTCTGATAGAAAATCCTATATTAATAGAACGACCCATTGTAGTAAAAGGAAATAAGGCGATACTTGGAAGACCTCCAGAAAATGTATTGGATTTATTATAATAGAGAAAAAAGAAATTTATTCTACTATTCCTGCAAGCCTTTTAATAAATTTTGGAGCAATTTTATTTAACATCCATAATTTAAGTGCACCAGGAACAACAATGGTAAAAAGGAACAATAGACACCAAAATGCCATAAAGAAAACGAAAAAGAAAAATATCCAACCTAAAGCTATTCCCATGTTTTTTTGTTTTAAAAATTAACTGATTACAAACGTAAATAAATATCCCTATTTAGCCAAAATTATTTCTAGCTTTCAATAAAAATTATTTTAATTCATAATTAAAGGTTCTCAAAAAAATCGTTTCCTTTATCATCACAAATAATAAATGCAGGAAAATTAATTACTTCAATTTTTCTTACTGCTTCCATTCCTAACTCTGGAAAATCAACAACTTCGACTGATAATATGTTTGATTTTGCTAAAATTGCAGCAGGACCTCCAATAGAGCCTAAATAAAAACCTCCATATTTTTTACAAGCATTCGTAACAGCTTTAGAACGATTGCCTTTCGCTAACATAATCATAGAACCTTTGTTGGCTTGAAATTCATCAACATAAGGATCCATTCTTCCTGCAGTGGTTGGACCAAAACTTCCTGAAGGCATTCCATCTGGTGTTTTAGCAGGACCAGCATAATAGATAGGGTGGTTTTTAAAGTACTCAGGCATTGGTTTTCCGGCATCCAGCAATTCTTTAATTTTTGCGTGAGCAATATCTCTTGCAACAATTAAAGTTCCTCTTAAGCTTAATCGGGTTTTTATTGGATATTTTGATAAAATTTTTAATTGTTCTTCCATCGGTTGGTTTAAATCAATCTCAACAGCAGGTGAAAGATGAGGAGCAACTTTTGGGACAAACCTTCCAGGGTTGGTTTCTAATTGCTCCAAATAAATACCTTCTTTGGTAATTTTACCTTTAATATTTCTGTCAGCAGAACAACTTACTCCAATGCCAACTGGACAAGAAGCAGCATGTCGTGGTAAACGAATTACTTTTACATCGTGTGTAAAATATTTGCCTCCAAATTGTGCCCCTATTTGACTATCCTGACAAATTTTTTGAATTTTTTCTTCCCACTCCAAATCTCTAAAAGCTCTGCCGCCAATGCTTCCATCCGTTGGCAATTCATCATAATATCCAGCGGAAGCTAGTTTTACAGCTTTTAAGTTGGCTTCAGCAGAAGTTCCTCCAACAACAAATGCTAAATGGTAGGGAGGACAAGCCGCTGTTCCTAAATCTCGAATTTTTGCGGTGATAAATTGGGTTAAAGATTTTTCGTTTAACAATGCTTTTGTTTGTTGATATAAATAAGTTTTATTGGCTGAGCCACCACCTTTGGTAACAAATAAAAATTTGTATTCATTTCCCTCTGTGGCGTAAATATCAATTTGTGCAGGTAAATTGGTTCCCGTGTTTTTTTCTTCAAACATGGATAAAGAAACAACTTGAGAATATCTTAAATTTTTATTCTGATACGTATTAAAAATTCCTTTGGATAAATGTTCAGCATCATTAGCACCTGTAAAAACATTTTCTCCTTTTTTCCCCATTACAATTGCTGTTCCAGTGTCCTGACAAGTAGGTAATTGTCCTTCAACTGCAACTTGAGAATTTAC
Organism: Flavobacteriales bacterium CG_4_9_14_3_um_filter_32_8; assembly: GCA_002790175.1. Taxonomy (GTDB): domain Bacteria; phylum Bacteroidota; class Bacteroidia; order Flavobacteriales_E; family Vicingaceae. The sequence goes on along the minus strand of PFUQ01000005.1, from coordinate 2,852 downwards.
TAATAAAGTATAAGCAACAAATCGATCATTATCAGTAGCTTCAGGGTCATCTAATATTTTAGCTACTTTTTCTAAATGTGCTGTTCTTAACATAAAAGACACGTCTGCCATTGCTTGTTCAGCCAACAATTCCAATGCTTTTGGATCTATCTTTAAGATTTCTCTTCCATCAACTGTTATTGTAGAAACATAAGCTGATGAAAGGTGTTTGTATTTTGTTAAATCCTTTTTTAAAGGAAATGGGTTTTCGTAACTAAATTCAGACATAATTTGTTTATTTGAATAAAGAAACAAATGTAATCTTTGTTATTTTAAAATTGTATGCTTAAAATCAGTAAATTGCTGTTTTATATTATACTAAAGATAATACGTTAATGAATATTAATCATGTAGGTAACAGTAATAAAGAAAAAACAAAACTTAAATTGTTTATCAATCACACTTCAAATAAAAATCATTTATTTTTTTAATAAAGAGGATGATTTTTACTTATAATTTAATAAAATGGAATATAGAATAGAAAAAGATACCATGGGCGAAGTAAAAGTACCCTCAGATAAATACTGGGGAGCTCAAACTGAACGGTCAAAAAATAATTTTAAAATAGGTCCAGCAGCCTCCATGCCTTTAGAAATAATTTATGGTTTTGCCTACCTTAAAAAAGCAGCAGCTCATGCTAATTGCGAATTAGGGGTTTTAGAAAAAGGCAAAAGAGATCTTATTTCTCAGGTATGCGATGAAATATTAGCAGGTAAATTGGATGATCAATTTCCTTTGGTAATATGGCAAACAGGCTCAGGAACTCAAAGCAATATGAATTGTAATGAAGTAATAGCGAATCGAGCACATGAACTTGCTGGAAAAAAAATTGGAGAAGGAGAAAAAACAATACAACCCAACGATGATGTTAACAAATCTCAATCTTCTAATGATACCTTTCCAACAGGTATGCATATTGCTTGCTATAAAATGATTGCGGAGTGTACCATTCCAGGTGTAGAAAAACTAAGAGACACCTTAAAAGCAAAGTCTAAAAAATACATGAATGTTGTGAAGATTGGTAGAACACACTTGATGGATGCAACTCCATTAACTTTAGGACAAGAATTTTCTGGATATGTTTCCCAACTAGACCATGGTTTAGCTGCTTTAAGAAATACATTAGCTCATCTTTCCGAATTAGCATTAGGAGGAACTGCTGTTGGTACAGGACTAAATACTCCTAAGGGTTATGATGTATTGGTAGCAAAAAAAATAGCTCAATTTTCTGGATTGCCATTTATAACTGCATACAATAAATTTGAAGCTCTTGCTGCTCATGATGCACTCGTAGAATCTCATGGTGCCTTAAAACAATTGGCGGTTTCTTTGAATAAAATTGCAAACGATATAAGAATGATGGCATCAGGACCACGGTCAGGAATTGGTGAATTGATTATTCCTGCCAACGAACCAGGTTCTTCTATTATGCCTGGAAAAGTTAATCCAACACAATGTGAAGCACTGACTATGGTTTGTGCTCAGGTAATGGGAAATGATGTGGCTGTAACAGTTGGAGGAACACAAGGTCATTATGAATTAAATGTGTTTAAACCAATGATGGCTACTAACTTTTTACAAAGTGCTCGATTAATTGGAGATGCTTGTGTTTCGTTTAATGATAACTGTGCAGTGGGCATAGAACCAAATACTCCTGTTATTAAAGAATTACTCAATAATTCATTAATGTTAGTTACCGCTTTAAATACAAAAATTGGATATTATAAAGCTGCAGAAATAGCGAATACAGCACATGCCAATGGAACTACTTTAAAAGTAGAAGCTGTTCGTTTAGGATACGTTACAGAAAAAGAATATGATGAATGGGTGAAACCCGAAGACATGATTGGTAGTTTAAAATAAACACAAAAAAACCTCTTAGAATTCCAAGAGGTTTTTTGTTTCGTCTAGTAAAACTTATATCGTTTATCTACCACACCAAATTTATCTTTTAGTGCTTCTAGTAATTGACTGGTGTTACCTTGGTAATTTTGTTCTAATTGCATTTTAATTCCAGCATAATCAGTTGTTGGAGGTGCTGGTGTAACGGATTCTATTTGAATAACAAATACTCCTGTTTGTCCTTCAATTGGAATGCTCATTTGTCCTTTTTGTAGCGTAGAAGCCATCCCATTAACTCTTAATTCTTGTCCCATTCCAGGTATTGCGTAAGCAGCAAAATTTACGTTTGGAGCACTTTCCACAGTTCCTCCAATTTTTGTTGCCAATTCCTCTAAATTTTTAATGCCTGACATTTCCTTGATAAACATTTCGGCTTTCTTTTTCTTTTTTGCTCCTAACTCAACTTGTATTTCTACTTGTTCCATAGGTGCAATTCCTTCTTCTCTAACTTCAGATAAATGGGCAATTACAAACGTATTTTCAAATTGTTTAGGTTCGCAAACATCACCTTTTTCGGCATTAAAAGCCCATCTTACTAATTCTCTAACATTTGTCATTCCAGGAATAGCTGCATCTCCAACCTTTACCTCTGGTGCAACAAATTTTACAAATTTATCTCCCTCGGTTGCTTTTTTAAAGGCTTCATCAGTGTTATTGTTGGAATAAAATGTACTAGCTTTTGCAAAAGCAGCATCAAATGTTTCGTTGCTAGGAATATTTTTTCTAACTACAGTTGCCAATTGAACTTTTTTTACTTTATCGGCTTGTTTTAGTACCTCTATCAAATGAAAACCAAATTGAGATTGTACAATCACTAAATCTCCCACTTTTCCATCAAAACAAGCATCATTAAATGGTTTCACCATAGTGCCTTCTTTAAACCAACCTAAATCTCCACCTTCAATGGCAGA
>PFUQ01000238.1:9998-11660 GCA_002790175.1 Flavobacteriales bacterium CG_4_9_14_3_um_filter_32_8 | reverse complement strand
ACATTAAATGCTCAATATGTGCCATCCGCTGGAGATATAGCTAACGGAACAGTTACTTTGGTATTAACATCAACAAGTAATGGATTGTGTGATGCAGTTACCGATACCATCATACTAACAATTAGTCCACTTCCTATTGTTGATTTCACACCTCAGGGAGGTCAGTTTAACATTAATCAGGTAATTGATTTTATGAATCAAAGTCAAAATGCAACAACCTATTTCTGGGATTTTGGAAATAATGGGGATACCTCAATACTTTCCAACCCAAGCTATAGTTATGGAGCAAATGGACTGTTTATTGTTACATTGATAGCGACCAATGCAGCAGGCTGCGTTGATACCATAACTTATATTTTTGAGATTATTGATGATGAAATAACTATAAATCCACCAGTACTACCAACTGCTTTTACTCCAAATAGTGATGGATTTAACGACATATTGTTTGTTAGAGGCGGGCCATTTGAAAGCTTTAATTTGAGAGTTTATAATGAATGGGGAAATGAAATATTTATAGCTTTAGATCAAAATGAGGGATGGGATGGAACATATAAAGGAAACGAACAGCCAGCAGGTACTTATATGTATTTATTTGAAGGGACAACAATTGAAGGAACAAAATATTCAATAGCAAGTGATTTCTCATTAATTAGATGATTACGATATGATGAAAAAAATAAAATATTCGATACTTTTTGTTTTAGCAACAAATTGTTTGATTGCCCAAGATTTTCATTTGTCTCAGTACGAAAGTGCTGAAATGTATTTGAACCCTGCACTTGCAGGTCAAAATATGAGACCAGACATGGATTTTAGAGCATCGACAGTATATCGATCTCAATGGGGCAGTATGGCTTCAAAATCTTTTTCTACCACTTATTTGGGATATGACCAGAAATTTAAAGAACGATGGGGATTGGGAGCTAATCTTATCAATAACCAAGCAGGTGCATCAACTTTTAGAACATTTAACTTTATGCTTGCTGGTTCCTACAATATTATTAATAGTTCTGATAAAAAACATATCTTAACAACAGGGCTTCAATTGGGATTAATGAATAAAAGTATCAACGATGCTGGTTTAACTTTTGACCAACAATATTCCTCTGCCACAGGAGATTTTGACCAGTCAGCATTTAGTGGGGAAAACTTTCTCAACACAAGCATTTATAAGTTTGATGCTGCTTGGGGAATATTTTATAAATTTAATCCTACTGGAAAAACGTATCATCCTTTTATTGGTTTTGCTTTTTCTCATATTTCTTTACCAAGTCAAAATTTTAGTACAGATAAAAGTGTTATGCCTATGCATTGGAAAGTTAATATTGGTGCCGATTGGGATATTAATGAAAAAATAACCATCAATCCTGGGATACTTTATATGTACCAAAAAGGTGCATCAGAAATTATTATTAAAACTAGTTGTATTTATAAGTTGGAAAATAAAGAGTATGATATTAGAGCAAATTTAGGATACAGAGTAAATGATGCTGCTATCGTAGGTGTCGGAATGAGATATAAAGATTTTATTGGATTGATGTCTTATGATTATAATACCTCTTATCTTCAAAATTATACTGGCGGAAAAGGTGGCTTTGAATTGACTATAAGTTATCAAGGTGCATTTAAAAATATAATGAAAGTACCATCCATAATTTA
>PFUQ01000238.1:0-9985 GCA_002790175.1 Flavobacteriales bacterium CG_4_9_14_3_um_filter_32_8 | reverse complement strand
TGAATACAAGTTGAATACTTTATTTCTTCGAGAACAATTTGACTAGCAATATCACTAATATTTTCTAACACTGTTATCTGATTCACTAAAAATTCTCGATATTCTTTAACATTTGCAAATCTTACTTTAGCTAAAAAATCATAAGCTCCAGAGGTGTTGTAGAGTTCAGAAACCTCTTTAATTTTAGACAAACTATCAATAAATTTTTTCCTACTCGTGTTATTTTGTTCTTTTATGGTAATATTCATAAAAACAACAAAACCTTTATTGATAACTTCTCCATCCAATAAAGCCACATAATCTTTAATAATTCCCATTTTTTCTAGCTTCTTAATTCGCTCATAAATTGGAGTCTGACTAAGGGCTAGTTTTGATGACATTTCTTTAGCCGTTAGTTTTGCATTTTTTTGGAGAAAATCAAGGATTTTCTTATCAAATTCATCCATAATAGTTATTTTTACTTTTTAATAATACAATAATAGTTATTTTTACTTAATTAAATCATCATGCAACTATTTTTCTCCATTTATAATTTCTCTTGTAGTAATTTTATCCGCAAATGTTAAAAAATGGCTAAAAGAATTAAACTATTCTCAACGTTGCCTCTAAGTAAAAAGAATCACATTTCAAATATGATTGAAAATGGTGAATTGCAATTTATTAGTGTCAATTCTAGTGTGGATAGTAAAAAAGGAGTTATCGTAACTTTGGATGATGATGAGTATTTGATTATTATGGATACCATTAGGAAAATTAAGCACAAAGAATTTGATAACGACGATGAAGAGGATGAATCAGATGATGATGCAGAATTAGAAGCAGAAATTGATGATGAGTTAGTGATAGAGGAAGTAGGGGAGGCAGAGGAAGTGGAAGACGTAGAAGATTTGGATGACGAAGATGACGAGGATGATGACGATATTGACAAAGAAGAAATTGATTAATAAACAAAAATAAATTTATACTATTGATGTTTCATATAGCATTCCCTATTTTAAACCTAAAAGAAACGATAAGGTTTTATACAAAAGTTTTGAATGCTACAATTGGCAGATCAACATCAAATTGGGCAGATTTTAATTGGCACGAAAATCAAATAACAGTTCAAGTAGCTGGTAATTTTAAGAAAAAAACTCCTGTATTAGGAAAAGAAGGAGTTCCACTCTCGCATTTTGGTATCGTTCTCGAATTATCCGAATGGCACAAAATCAAACAACACATGTTAACTAATAACATTCCCTTTTTAGTACAACCAAGAATTGTATTCGAAGGTGAAGTAGGAGAACAACATTCTTTCTTTGTGGAAGATCCTAATGGATATTCGATTGAATTTAAAGGTTTTAAATCGTTGGATTCTGTGTTTCAAAGTAAGTAAACTTTACCTAATAAACTGTAGTTACCCTTTTATTGATTTAAAATAAACCAAAATGAAAAATAAATATTTTGACCTAATTGATCAATCGTATTATTTCCCTCAAGAGGGATTTGATTTAAAAAATGATACGCTAACTTTTCACGGCATATCACTCATCCATTTAATTAAGAAATATGGTACACCATTTCGTTTTATTTATTTACCAAAAATTGGCGATCAAATAAAGAAAGCAAGAAATCTTTTTAATAGGGCAATTAAAAAAAATAATTATAACGGTGAGTATAATTTTTGCTATTGCACCAAATGCAATCACTTTTCTCATGTAATTAGCGAAGCCTTAAAGCACAATGTTCATTTAGAGACTTCTTCTTCTTTTGATATTGATTTAATCTTAAACTTATTAGAGGAAAAAAAAATAGACAAAAAAAGAACAATCATTTGTAATGGTTATAAAACAAATGATTACTTAAGTAAAATTGTTGCCATTCAGGAAATGGGATTTTCTAATATTATAGTAGTATTGGATAGCAAAACAGAACTACAAAGATTAACCAGTGTTGCCCGTAAAAATAAAATGAAAGTTGGGATTAGAATGGCAATCAACGAAGAGCCACAATCATCTTATTATACCTCGCGATTAGGAATTAGACAAAACGAATTAATCACTTTTTTTAACGACAACATAAAAAACAACCCGAATGTCGAATTAAAAATGCTTCATTTCTTTGTGGATTCGGGAATTAAAGACAGTCTTTACTATTGGGGAGAATTTCAAAAAGCAATAGAAACTTATATTGATCTCAAAAAAGGAAGTAAATCCTTAGATTGTTTTAACCTAGGCGGTGGTTTCCCCATTCGTAACAACTTAGGGTTTGAATATGATTATGAATACATCATTAATGAAATTGTAAAAAACATTAAAGAGGCTTGTGCAAAAGAAAAAGTTCCAGACCCAAATATTTATACCGAATTTGGTAAATATACAGTAGGAGAAAGTGGAGCTATTATATTTGAAGTGTTAGAACAAAAAGTTCAAAACGACACAGAAACTTGGTACATCATTAACAACAGTTTAATGAACACCATTCCAGACGCTTGGTCTATTCATGAAAAATTTATTTTACTACCTATTAATAAGTGGAATAACGAATACAAGCGTATCAACATTGGTGGAATTAGTTGCGACCATTCCGATTATTACAACTCCGAAGATTTAAATCAAGAGGTATTACTTCCTGCTTATTCCGACAAAGAAAAGGAACCATTATACTTGGGTTTCTTTCACACAGGGGCCTATCAAGATGCCATTTCTGGTTATGGAGGCATTAAACATTGTTTAATTCCTTCTCCAAAACACGTTATTATTGATCGTGATGAAAAAGGGAATATCATCGATTATGTTTATCGACCTGAACAATCAGCTAAAGAAATGTTTAAACTATTAGGATACGAAAAAGAATGAGAAATTTTGCAGGTGTAGAAGAAAAATATTGTCAAAAGGAAACTTCAAAAATTTGGTTACAATCTATTCCTTACGATGGAACTAGTACTTGGGGAAAAGGTGCTGACAAAGGGTTTAATGCGTTTTTGAATGCTTTAGAAAACATGGAAATTTATGATATTGAAACCAATTCTGAAGTATATCAACAAGGCGTTCACATATTAGCTGATTTAGTTGAAAAAAGTTCGCCCGAAAAAGTGTTTAGTGCTGTTTATGAAAGCACTAAAAATCTATTAAAATCAGGTAAATTCTTAACCTTTTTTGGAGGCGAACATTCTATTAGTATTGGTATTATCAAAGCATTTTACGAAAAATTTGAAAACCTTACCATCCTACAAATAGACGCACATGCTGATTTGCGAGAAGCTTACAATGGTTCTTCATACAACCATGCTTGTGCGGTGCATGATGCAAGTAGAAACGCCAACCTTATTCAAGTAGGAATTAGAAGTATGGACAGCTGCGAACTTCCTTTTTTAAATCGTGAAAAATGCTTCTTTGCAGAAGAAATTTATGGAAAAACGGATTGGATGGAAAACTCCATCAGTAAAATGACCAACAATGTTTATATCACGATAGATTTGGATGCTTTTGATCCATCCATCATGCCAGCTACAGGAACCCCAGAACCTGGAGGGCTTTTATGGAATCCAACCATTCAATACTTAAAAAAAGTTTGTCAACAAAAAAATGTAGTAGGCTTTGATCTTGTTGAATTAGCCCCAATTGACGGTTTGCTTGCTCCCAATTTTTTAGCTGCTAAACTTTACTATAAATTATTAAGTTATAAATTCAAATACAATGACAAATAAAGGACCCATCAGTAATTTTATTTTAAAACACTACAAACATTTTAACTCAGCATCTTTAGTTGATGCAGCTGTAGCTTACGAAAAACACTTAGCTGAAGGAAAAAAGATGTTAATTTCTATGGGAGGTGCTATGAGTACTGCCGAATTAGGAATTTCTCTTGCCGAAATAATTCGGCAAAATAAAGTGCAAATCATCTCTTGCACAGGTGCTAATTTAGAAGAAGATATCATGAACTTAGTTGCTCATTCGCATTACAAAAGAGTTCCTGGGTATCGATATTTTACAGCAGAACAAGAGTGGGAATTATTAGAACAAGGATTAAATAGAGTTACCGATACTTGTATTCCTGAAGAAGAAGCTTTTAGAAGATTACAAAAACATGTTTTTAAAATTTGGAAAGATGCTGAAGAAAAAGGAGAGCGTTTTTTTCCTCATGAGTTTATGTATAAAATGCTATTGTCTGGCGTATTAGAACAATACTATGAAATTGACCCTAAAAATAGTTGGATGTTGGCTGCAGCAAAAAAGAATTTACCTATTATCGTTCCAGGTTGGGAAGATTCTACCATGGGAAATATCTTTGCTTCTTATTGCATGAAAGGAGAATTGAAGCCAAGCACTATGAAATCGGGAATTGAATACATGACCTTTTTAGCCGATTGGTACACCAATAATGCAGAAGATAAAGGCATCGGATTTTTTCAAATTGGTGGTGGTATTTCAGGTGATTTTCCTATTTGTGTAGTGCCAATGTTGTACCAAGATATGGAAAGAACAGATACCCCTTTTTGGAGTTATTTTTGTCAAATTAGTGATTCCACTACAAGTTACGGTTCGTACTCTGGAGCAGTGCCTAACGAAAAAATTACTTGGGGAAAATTAGACACCCAATCACCAAAATTTATTATAGAATCGGACGCAACCATTGTTGCCCCATTAATTTTTGGTTACCTTTTAGGATGGTAGTTTTTTAACTATTTTGGCCCCGTAGTTCAATGGATAGAATAGTAGTTTCCTAAACTGTAGATACAGGTTCGATTCCTGTCGGGGCTACTCTTATAGATTCAAGATTTTTATTGCACGTCAATATAACTTATAAAAAAAGCAACATCCTTCGATATTGCTTTTTTTGTTTTGGGCTTTATATTGTATATGTTTTGTTAAAAATTAATGGATAGCAATACCAATAGTTGAAACACCGCTAGAAAGGTCTAAAAAGAAGCCTATTCGACTATTTGGGTGATATTCTGCTCCTACATGTAAATCAACATATAAAGGACTCGGACCATGGTAAACATCCCTATCACCATAATAATCATTATCCCAAGAGGAGTTTACAATTGCAAAACCCAAAGAACCTGCTGCATAAAAATCCCATTTAGCATTTGCTTGAAACAACTGATCAAAATAGTAAGTTCCTTTAACACCAACAGGAATAACCGTTTCACGATATTTATAATATTTATATGGGTAATTGTTGTGTTTATCTTCCCAATAATAATCTTTGCTATAAGTGTAAAAACTAATAAAAGGAGCCAACGTAAAATTCTTTACCACGTTTAACTCATAATTGGCATGTAGCACTGGCATTGGATGACCTGCATATCCATAATACCCAATTCCTAACCCTAAATTAAGTGTGTTGCCAAACTTTTCTGTTTCTTGTGCAGAAATAGTTGCTCCAAACATAATAAGAAGTATAATTGATGTAAAAGTTAATTTTTTCATTTTTCGTAGAATTAGATTTATTAAAAATTTTATTGATAAGGTTGTTTTTCTTTTTTACTAAAAAGCAATGTGATTAATTTTTGAATTCCTGATTTTATATCATCAGAATTTTTGGAAACGATGCTGGTAACTCCCATTTGAAGGAAACTACCTAAAATTTGTTTAAAGGGATTGTTGGTGGAACCAATGGCTAGTTTTTTTGAGAAGTATCCAGCAGCTAAACTTAAAGATGTATTTAATAAATCTTCTTTAAAATCTGGTGCCGAAACTAATTCATTGAATGTACTTTTAATTAAATTTATAGGTCTTAAACTCTCGTAGGTAATTTTAAATCGCTCTTTAAGCAGAGTTCCCTCAAGCGTTTGTTGATCTTCGAGCAACAAAATAGCCTTATTTAATTCGGTTATGGAAGTTATTTTAGCCATAATTTTAATTAAGTACTTCTGAAATAATAACATTACTAACCGTTCTTTTAATGTAGTTGTTCATAAAGAAATAGATGAATCCACCTAACAAAACATAAAAGCCTGCCATACAAAAAAATCCTAAATACAATTTACCCAATAAATCGCCCACTAAAAGTGCTAAACCTATATTTGCAAATACCATAAAAATAACGAGTGCAAGTACAACTGAACCACGAGAAACAAAAGTGGAGACAACTGCAGCAGATTTGTTCAATGTTTTTAGTTTATATAACTCGTAACTTATTTTTCCATATGCTTCAGCCTTTTCAAACAGAGGCTCTAAAATGTACATCTTATTTTCCATGTCTTTTGGTTTTAAACAACCCACACTAAATGTTCTTTTAACAAAAAGATAATTTAGTGTGGGTTGTGGGTTTTTTATTATACTGCTTGACCGTCTTTACTAAATTCAGCTGCTTTGGTTTTTACTTTACCATAAGCTTCTGCAACTTCTTCTTTACCGTCTTCAAACTTTTCGGCAACATCGTCCATGAGGTTTTCGAATTTCTTTTTTAAATCGTTTACCGTGTCAGAACTTTTTTTAGAAATTTTCTTTCTAGTTTCTGATCCTTTGTCTGGTGCAAATAACACCCCTAATAATGCACCAACGGCTACGCCTGCCAACACACCTACTACTATTTTTCCTGTACTCATACTATTTGTTTTTAATTGTTTATATTGTTTTTTTTCCTTTGATTATTCTTAAAATGACTGCAATAATTGCAATAACAAGCAGCACATGAATAAGTCCTCCAAAATTGTAGCCTATAAATCCTATTGCCCAAAGTATTATTAATATTACTGCAATAGTGTAAAGTAGATTTCCCATAGTATTCTGTTTATTGTTGTTTTATTTTAGAGAAGTTATTAGATGCTCATTGAAGAGCACCTAATTTCCTCTCTGCTTAACTAAACTAAATTATTGTAAGAACTCAAATAAATTTTAAAATTTAAAACCAACAGTTGCTTGTATCCACTGATTTTTATATCGGGGAGTGGTTGCTGTTCCATCTCCATTATTATTTTGTAAATCCCAAGCAGCTCTAGCTCCAAGCACTAAACTGTTAAAGTTTAAATCAACACCAAGAGAAACCCCTAAGGTATTTTTACGAATATTATCATTTTCAAATTCTTGTTCTTGCTCAATAGTTGTGATTGCTGTAGCAAAAACATCTTTTCTGGATAATAAATAAGAAAATTGAGGACCAGCAAGAATAGTGAAAAATTCAGATGGTTTTAATGCTAAAAACAGAGGAACATCTAAATAATTGGTCGTTCTTTTAAAATCATAATTAAGACCAAGTACTTTACCTGTTGCACTAAATCCTTTTTGAGAATACATTACTTCTGGTTGAATGCCAATTGTTGTTCCAATAGGTATAATTAGAAATGCTCCCAATGCCAACCCTAATTTGGGATCTGCTTTAAATTCTTCTCCTTGGCTATCATATACGTTAGCATAATTAAAGCCTCCTTTAATACCAATTTTAAATTGCTCCCTACTATCAGATGTAGTTTCTTGTGCTATTGCACCTAAACTCATTGTAGTTAGGGTGATAATCATTAAATTAATTTTATTCATTTTTTTATGGTTTAATAGTTATTATGTAATTATTTATTGTTGTTAATAGTTAAATCTTTAAAAGCCTGACCTAAATTGTCCATGTCTCTACTAAATTCCGTTTTGAACATTTCCCACTGTTCTTTACTATCAGCCTTGTAATCATCCATTCTTTTTTTCATATCGCTATTTCTTTGTTCTAATTCGGCGATTTTCTTTTGATAATCCGCTTTTACTTCTTTCTTCTCTTTTGCAATTCTTAAGTTAAAATCAGCAATACTTTGATTATTTGAAGAAATTTTTTCTGCCGTTTCAGTTCTGTAATTCTCTAAGTCTATTAAGTATTCTTGATTTGCTTTTTCTAGTGCGATGTTAGCTTCATCTACTGCATCCGATGCGTTTTCTACTTTTTCAGAAGAAGTATTACAACTTGTTAATACAAAACCTGATAATAAGGTGATTGAAGCAAAAATTAAAATTGATTTTTTCATTTTTTTCATTTTTAGTGGTGAATTAGTTTTCACTTAACAAAGATGCGTCTATTCATCTCCTTTATTATTACACAACTTTTTATATAAGTTACATCATTCACAGTTATTTATAAATGAATCAAACTTTTAATTTTATTAAAATAGTTAATGATAAGAGCAACAACACTTTTACTATGAAATGGTTTTGAAAAAGATCCGATAACATTTAGCCCTTCGCTTTCTATTGCTACTTCACTCTTTGTTAATGTTCCAATCCAAATGAAAGGGAGTTGAATTTTTTTTAATTGGATTTTTATTTTTTCAAAAAAAGTTTCTTTTTTTATGTCAATGTTTGCAATAATAAGATCTGGTTTATCATTGGAAATAATAAATTCAGCATCAGTAATAGAATTTGGGTTATAAATAGAAAAATCTTCTTTTTCCAGCTCAAGTTTAAGGTCAAGTCCAACAACACCATCAGGTTCGATGATTAATATTTTTTTATCGTTTTTCATTTTTATATCAATTAAGTGGAGTATTGAAATAATTCAATCTATTAGTTTCTTTATTGTTTTTTTAATTTTTTTAATTAGCACAGGTTCTTTTTTAATTATTTCAATTTCTCCTATCAAAAACCCATAAGGTTTTAACGATTCAACATGATTGCACACGATTTTAAACATAGCAATTAGTGGAATAGCGATAAAAATACCTGGTATTCCCCAAATTAAGTCGCCAATTACTAAAGCTAAAATGGTTGTAAATGGATTAATTTTTACCTGTGAGCCTACAATAAGAGGCTCGAGTACCCAACCTTGTATTAATTGTACCACTCCGTAAGTAGCCGCAATACCTGCCAACATAGGAACTCCAGCCCCATTAACAGCAGCAACTAATAATGTTAGCGTAGTTCCAGTAATATTTCCAATAAATGGGATTATTTCCAATAACCCACAGAGAATAGCAAAAAAAAGTGCGTTTTTAACTCCTAATATCGAAAACCCAATCCAATACATTACCCATAAAAACCCAATCATTTTTGTAAGCCCAAATAAATAGTTTTGTGAAACACGAGAAGCTTTATGAATAACTTGTCCCATTTCTTTTTGTTGAGAAGGTGGTGAAATTCTAATAAGAAATTTTTTAATGTGGTTTCGATAAAACATGATGCAAAAAATATAAACCAATATTAAAAGAAAATTAGAGAAAATACTTGTTAATGAGCCAGCCACAGACTGTATTAAACGAGTAAAGAATGGTTGTTGTTCTTTAATAGCATCTGTTTGAGTTGCTGCCGAAACACCAAAATGTAGCAATATATAATGTTGTAGGTAATCAATTTTTTCAAATACTCTTTGTTTGATTAATTCAAAATCGTTAGTCAATTCAATAACCTGCCATCCAAGAAGTGAACCAATACCAGTTAAGACTAACAATAAAAGCAGGATACAAATTAATACAGCAATTACTTTGGGGATTTTTTTGTTTTCCAACCAGCTGCTTAATGGCAAAAAGAGTGTTGATATAACAGCAGCAACTGCCAAAGGCATTAGAAATTCTTTCGCAAAATACAATCCTGCAAAAACAAGAAACAGCACCAATAGTTTTTTTATAATGGTGGATGTTGTAGCTGTCATTAGTTATAATTAAAATATACTTCAATAACAAAGGTCTAAACCTATAGCCTGATATGTGTTACATAACTTTACAGGTTTGTTACATAATTCATTGATTTAAGTGTATAACAAAAAAAACCTTTTTAAAAAGTATAAAAATGATTTTTTTATATATTTGTCAATTAATGACAAGTCAAATGAAAGAAACATTCGGAGAATATATCAAACGCTTAAGGACAGAGAAAGAGTTGACTTTAACACAACTTGCGGCTAGGCTAGACTTAGATTCTGCCAATTTGAGTAAAATTGAAAATAACAAAAGAGCATTTGACGAAAAACGCCTTCCTCTCTTATCGGAGGTTTTCAATCTTGATATTTCAACCCTAAGAACAGAGTTTTTTAGTGATGTAATTGCTAAGAAAATTTACGAGAATAATTGTGATAATGAAACATT
>PFUQ01000138.1 GCA_002790175.1 Flavobacteriales bacterium CG_4_9_14_3_um_filter_32_8 | reverse complement strand
TGAAAACTCTTATTTTAACAATAACTCTTGGTATCGCTTTAGCAACTAGCAGTTACAGCCAAAACAATGCTCCAATTGCAGTAAATGATACTTTTTATGTAACATTTAATGATTCCATAGGCATGTATCAATTCTCTGGCTCTCTTATTGTTAGTAACCCTAATTCGCTAAACTTTTTAAGTAATGATTCAGATCCTAATGCTAATCTATTTTATATCGATACTGCTTTTTACAATGGACTCGGTTATTTTAGCATTGTTACCGATAGTATTAATCCCACTTGGAAAAAGTCATCAATAGAATACAAGCCATCACTCAATTTTTGGGGCATCGATAGCATCCAATATGTGATAAAAGATAACGGTGTTCCTGTAATGTACGATACAGCAACCATTTATTTTTGGGTAAAACACAAAGAATTTCAACAATTAGACTTAAACAATATCAATGCTCATTTAGGATTATATGGCTTGTTTCAGGATATGGCAAATAGTACTGCTAGTTTTGAAGTGCCAAAAGGTAGTGGCACCAGCACCATGTATGCTGCCAATTTATGGATTGCTGGAAAAAATCAAGATTCTGTTTATGCCAGTTGCGAAACATTTGGAAGTATCTTAGCGTCAACTAATTCATATACAAGTTTCCATTCACGAAGCGGTCCCATTATGGATTCCGCTTATTACCAAGAATATGATTTTAAATGGGACAGGCTATGGAAGATAACTAGCAACGAGATTAATTATCACATCAATAATTGGATGAATGGAGGGTATCAACCCATTGAAGTGATTGCCAATTGGCCCGCACATGGCGACACCAGTAAGGGACAAGACTATTATTTAGCTCCTTTTGTGGATAACAACGGAGATGGAATTTACAACCCTTACGATGGCGATTATCCAAAAATTAAAGGACAACAAGCGGTTTATTTTATTTACAATGATGTGCGTGCAATTTCTGGTAGTGGAGGCTCAATGCATGCCGAAGTGCATTACATGGCTTATGCCTACAATTGTCCATCCGATTCTGCCATAAATAATACTATTTTTTTAGATTACACTGTTTACAACCGTTCTAATTTAACTTATGATAGTACGTATATTGGTGCTTGGACAGATTTTGATATTGGAGGTTCTACCGATGACTATGTTGCATGTGATGTGGATAGAAGTACATTTTATGCCTATAATGCTGATGCTGTTGATGAAGCAGGAAGTGGTATTTTGGGTTACGGCAATTATCCTCCAGCACAGGGTGTTACTTTTTTAAAAGGTGTACAACAAGTTATTGATGGTGTTGATAATAACTTTGGTATTAACGCTAACGAAACGATTAATGGGTTGGGTTTTGGAGATGGAACAACCGATAATGAACATTGGGGAATGGAACATTTTATTTACTACAGCATAGGTGGAGGATTTCAAGGAGACCCACAAAATGGATTAGATTATTATGATTATTTAAGTGGTAAATGGACGGATGGTTCAACAATGGTTTATGGAGGAAACGGTCACGTTAGTAGTGGAGGTACAATTCCTGCTAAGTATATGTATCCAGATAGTTCGGATTCTTTTTGGTACGGTACAGGAGGAATTCCTCAAGCTTATTGGTCAGAATTTAACGAAGGAAATCCTTCTGGTGACAGAAGAGGAATGGGTTCAACTGGTCCTTTTACTTTTTATCCCGATAGTAGCATAGAAATAACCTTGGCTTATGTTTTTGGTAGAGATTATCAAACAACTGGTAACCAAGCTGGTGTTGTGGTTATGCAAGAGAGAATTGATTCTATTAGAAGTTATTACTCAACCGATTTTGTTTCGGTTTGTGGTGGCACATTGGGTGTTTCTGAAAACGCTACCAAAAAAGAACAAATAGTAGCTGTTTATCCCAATCCATTTAACAACGAGTTAACCGTTTATTATGAACTAGAAAAAAACACAGCAACCTTAGAAATTTACAATTTGATGGGTGAAAAAATTAAAATGCAATTGCTCAACCAACCAACAACGGTTATTGATTTATCCAATCAAGCCAATGGAATTTATTTTATTACCATTGTTGATGGGAACAGTAGAATAAGCAGAAAAGTTGTTAAACATTAAGTTTATAAGGGTTAGGAGGGTTAGAAGTTTATGAATGTCTAATCTCTAATCCAAATAAATCTTCCGACTTCGGACTTCTGACTTCCAACAATTTCTAATGACTA
Organism: Flavobacteriales bacterium CG_4_9_14_3_um_filter_32_8; assembly: GCA_002790175.1. Classification (GTDB taxonomy): domain Bacteria; phylum Bacteroidota; class Bacteroidia; order Flavobacteriales_E; family Vicingaceae. The sequence continues at coordinate 9,326 of PFUQ01000138.1, read as the reverse complement.
ATTTCTAAATACTCACAACACCCGATACTTCAACTTTTCTATTAACAAAAACATAACAGGAACAATCACCAAGGTGAGAAAAGTGGCAAAGGTTAATCCAAAAATAATAGTCCACGACATTGGCCCCCAAAACACCACATTATCTCCACCAAAATAAATTTGAGGGTCTAATTCAGTAAATAAAGTAAAGAAGTCGATGTTCATTCCTACTGCCAAAGGCATTAATCCTAAAATGGTGGTAATTGCAGTTAACAAAACTGGTCTCAACCTAGTTTCCCCACCTTCAATAATGGCTTCAACAAGCTCTGACATTGGTAATTTCTCTATATTTTGCTCTAATTTTTTTCGTTCTATAATTAGTTTGGTATAATCTAACAATACAATGGCATTGTTTACCACAATTCCTGCCAGCGAAATAATTCCTATCATGGTCATCATCACAATAAAATCCATTTGAAAAATAACCAACCCTAAAAAAACACCAATTAAGCTAAATACAACTGAAGTAACAATAATTACTGGGGCAGAAATAGAATTAAATTGAGCCACAATAATTAAGAAAATTAGAAACACTGCAATCAATAGTGCTTTACTTAAAAAGCTCATCTCCTTAGCTTGTTCTTCTTGCTGTCCTGCAATTTTCCACGAGTAGTTGCTGTCTTTTGGATAGGTTTTAAGTAATGCTTTTATGTTGGTTACTACTTCGGTTGGATTTGCACCTTCAATAACATTCGACTGAATGCTAATGGTTCTTTTTAAGTCTTTTCTTTGAATCGCACTAAAAGTGCTTGTTTTTTCAACTTTAGCCACTGCTGAAATGGGAACTTGGCTTATTTTTCCGTTGCTAGGATCTCTAAAGGTAATTTTTTGATTCATTAAATTATCCATGTTATAACGCGAAGCATCGTTCATTCTTAGTATAATTTTATAATCATCTTCCCCTTCTTTGTATTTTGAAATTTCTTTGCCAAATAAAGAAGTGCGAATTGCCGAACCAATTTGAGCGGTGGACAAGCTAAAACGTTTCGCTTTTTGACGATCAACATTGACCACAATTTCGGGTTTTCCAGTTTGAATATCCAATTTTAATTCTTCTACTCCATAAACATTTGATTGATTAATAAAATGCTTCATTTTTTCGGCTTCATCAATGAGAGCATTGTAATCATCTCCATACAACTCGATATTAATTGCTTTGCCTTGTGGTGGACCCGCTTTATCTTTGTCAACCGTAATTTGTACTCCTGGAATATCATTCACCACCGCTCTAATATCGTTCATAATTTGGTTGGTTTTTATTCCTTTTCGGTCGCTAAATTTTACAAACGAAATGGTAATCCGGGCTTTGTTGGGGGTTTCTCCCATCGAAACTCCTTGAGCTGGGTCGGATGTTCCTGCACCAACCTGTCCAATAATAGATTCTACCATAAATTTTCGTTGGATTTTTTCCCCATGCACTACTATTTCAGTATTAAAGTAATTCATTACCTTTTCCTCTACTTGCTGTGCAATTTTATTAGTTGCAGTAATGTCAGTCCCAATAGGTTGTTCAATAAAAATATTGATATAGTTGGGCATATTTACTGGAAAAAACTCCACTTTAGGACTTGCTACTCCAATTAAAATAAACGAAAGGATGAGTAAAACAAATGTTCCAACTACCCATTTTATTGGGTTTTTTCCTTTTAGCACATAAGTCAAAAATCGATGATAAAAATTTTCAAGCTGAGGTAATATCTTATTTTGAAAATAAATGGTTGCAGGGTTAAAGAAATAAGTTGTAGTTAAAATTGTTAATCCGATTGCCATTAAAATGTTACCGTAAAGCATTGCTCCTGCTAACAAAATAATTAATCCAAATAAAATAAATGCGATAGAGATAATGATAATTTTTTTTCGATTGCTCGATTTTTCATCTAACTTCATAAAAACAGAAGTAAGGACAGGATTAATAATTAAAGCTACAAAGAGCGAAGAGCCTAACACAATCATCAGTGTGATGGGCAAGTACTTCATAAATTCACCCATTTTTCCGGGCCAAATAGCGAGTGGTATAAAAGCTGCTAATGTTGTTGCTGTTGATGAAATAATAGGCCACGCTACTTCTCCAGCACCATAGATAGATGCTTTTTTTAGCGAATAACCTTCGCCAACTAACCGATAAATATTTTCTACTATAACGATTCCATTATCTACTAACATTCCGAGTGCTAAAATCAATGAAAACAACACCATCATGTTAAGTGTTACTCCTACTGCGTTGAGCACCATAAATGCCATAAACATCGACATAGGAATGGCTATCCCAACAAACAACGCATTTCTAAGTCCTAAGAAAAAAAGTAGAACCCCAACCACCAATAACATTCCAAACAAAATATTATTTTCTAACTCATTGACTTGAGTTCTTGTTTTGGTTGACATGTCGGAAGTAATTGAAATATGAAGGTTTTCAGGGAATTCTGTTTTTTTAAGTTCAGTAATGATTTCATTAATAGCATCTGAAGCTTCTAACAAATTTTGTCCACCTCTTTTAAACACATCACACATCACCACCGGTTGTCCAAACTCTCGAGCATATGACTCTCTGTCTTTTTCTTCAAAAACTACTTCGGCTACATCTCTTAAATAAACAATGTTTCCTTTTTCGTGTTTGATGATAATGTTTTCAATTTCCTTCCAATCGGTAAAATCACCAGCTGTTCTAACGGTTCTTCTTAAATCATCTAAAATAATATCTCCGCCCGAGATGGTCATGTTTTCAAAGCCAACTGCATTTTCGATGTCAGTATAACTAATCTGCATCGATTCCATTTTTTGCACATTCACCTTTATTTTTACCTCTTTCTCTTGAATTCCTCTAATGTCAACTTTGGTAATTTGAGGTAAATCTTCCACCCTATCTTCAATAATTTCGGCATAATCTTTTAATAATTCAGGAGAAAAATCTCCCGACAAATTGATGTTCATTACAGGCATTAATTCCGAAAAGTTCATTTCAAAAACATTCGGATCGGCTGGCAAATCATCCGGAAAATCAGCGTCACTTTTTGCTTTGTCAACTGCATCTTTCACTTTTAACAACGCTTGAGCAGGAGTAACACTAAAATCAAATTCTATACGAATGGATGAATATCCTTGAATGGAAGTGGAAGAAATTTTATCAATACCTGAAATGGATTTAATTTCCTTTTCTAAAGGTCGAGTAATTAATTTTTCAATGTCTTCTGGTGAGTTACCTGGATAGGGTGTTCCTACATAAATTTCGGGGATTACAATTTCAGGGAATGCTTCTCTTGGCATTGATACATAAGAGATAACCCCTGCAACAAATATAATGACAGTAAGAACAAAAACAGTTGTTTTGTTTTTTACTGAAAGTGTGGTTAAGCCAAACGATTTAAGTCCGTTAGATTTGTCTTCTTGCATAGTTTTATAGTGTTAAAATTATTCGGCAACAACTTCAATTAGCTCTCCATCTTGAATACTTCTTGCTCCCTTATCGATGTACATTTCTCCAGCTTTTAAGCCGCTTACAACAAGTGTGTAGTTCTGATAAGACAACCCTGAAGTGATGTTAATTTTTTTTGCTTTACTCTTATTACCTTGTTTTTCTACCACATATATATACTCATTACTTAACCTATCTTGCTGTATAATGTTGGAAGGGATAACAATTGCTGAATCAGTTTTAAAATCTCTTATTTTAATATCGGCTAATAAATTAGGGTTTAAGTTTTCTTTAAATTCCGATAAATCAATGGTAATTTTAAATGTTCGATTGTTGGGATTAATAAAGTTGCCTGTATTAGTGATTTTTGTTGTAAATTCTTTGTTTATAGAGGGAAAAACAATAGTTGCTTTACCATCTTTTTTAATGGTTGAAATATAATTTTCGGAAACATCAGCTTTTAGCTCAGTATTGTTATAACTAATTACTCTAAATGCAGGAAAAGCTGGATTAACTGATTCTCCAACATTAGGGGTAATTTCGTCAATAATTCCTGAAAAAGGAGCCCTAATCATGTACATATCCAGTTGTTCTTTTATGGTTACTATTTTTTGTTCCAATGTTTCTTTTGTATTTTTTGCTTGAAGAAATTGTACTTCCGAACCAATTTTCTCATTCCATAAGCGACTTTGTTTCTCATAAATATCTTTTGCCAATTGGTAGTTGGTTTCAACTTCCTTTAATGTAGAAATTAAACTCCCGGCATCTAATTGAATTACTAAATCTCCTCTATTTACTTGATCTCCTTCTTGATATCGAATAGAGGTTACTTTACCTGGCACTTCGGGGTAAACCAATGCATTGCCACCAACACTAACAGCTCCTTGAATTTCTACATAATGTTCAAATGTTCTTTGTTCTACACGATTAACAGTTACTAATGGAAGTTGAATAGCCGTATCTAAACTTACTATTTGTTCGTCCAATTTTGCAATTTGTTGGGCAATATCATTGTAAATAGTTTTCAGCGAATCTTTTTGATGTTGCAATTTTGCCAACTTATTATTGGAATCGGATGACCCACAAGATGCGATAATTACAACTAAACCTAAATACACTATTGTTTTAATTCGTTTCATTTTTTATAATTTTCTTAATTTAATATTATTCCTTCCCCAACGCTTTTTTTAGGGCTGATTTTGCGTTTAGCAACTCTAAAATGGATTTGATATACAAACCTTCGGTTGAAAGTAATTGTGTTTGAGATTGTGTTAATTCCATGCTTGTAACTACACCTTCTCCATATTTTTTAATTGTTTTATTGTGAATACTTTTCGCTAATTCTAAACTTTTTTTCTGATTCGCATACGTATCATAAGCAGTATTAAATGCAGATTGGGCTGTTTGTGCTTGTAAAATCAAGCTTTGTTCTACTTGTTTAGAGTTGTTGATTGCTTTTTCATATTCTAATTTTGCTTGGCTCATTTTAGACAATCGCATTCCACTGGTAAAAATTGGCAACTTTAAACTGAGTCCCCACAACGTGGTTGGATACCATTTTCCTCCATTAAAAGCATCAAATTCATTATTCATATTTTGTTGTTGATGGCTAAAAAATGCAGCTAGAGAAGGAGCAAAGGCATATTTTTCTTTCCTGTAATTTAATTTCGTTAGTTTTTCGCTAGTTTGTATTAATTGATAATTAAAATGGTTAGAAAAATCGAACTGTTGAGCCATTAAGGTTGTTTCATTTTCTACGGCTATCAATTGACTTAATTCGTCGGTTAAGGTAATGGTTTGATTAAGCTCAATTCCTAGTTGAAATTTCAATAAATTATTGGCTATTTCAACTTGTCGTTTTGCTTGGTTCGCCGCATTTTCGATGTTGGTTAAGTTAAGTTGAAGTTGATCCACATTTTGCTCTTCGGTTAATCCTTCTTTAAAAATGGCTTTGGTTTCCGTTAATAAAGTTTCCATCGATTGAAAGCTTTGAGCTAATACTTTTTCATTTTCTTTGGCTACCAAAACAGTATGATAAGCTTGAGCTACAGCATCTTTAATTTCCTCATCCGTTTTTTTCTTACTGTTAACGGATAATTCCTGATAAGTTCTAGCTGCTTGTAATCCAACAATGTAAGAACCATCAAAAATTAATTGCGAAGCCGAAATTGTAGCGGATGTATTGTAATCCGTTCCAAATTGCAATTCTGCAAATTCTCCTTCGGGAGCCAAAGGATTAAAAGCATTGGCTGGAATTAAATTGGTGGGCAAATCAATAAAATTTTGAAACTTTGCTTCTGCCATCACTTGTGGTAACCCATAAGCAGTAGTTTCCCACACTTTCTTTTTGGCAATGGTAACATCCAATTGTGCATTTTTTATTTGGTAATTGTTTTTTAAAGCATAGTCTTGAGCTTGCTTTAAGGAAAATGAATTTTCAGTTGTTTGTGCTACTAAAAAAATTGGTAATATGCTCCCCAAAAAGAGGCAAAACAGGGGTAATTTTATTCTAAAAATCATGATGATTATCTTTAAGTCGTTTTACTAAATAGTTAATTCCTTTCTCACTAGCGATTCCTCTAATGTGATACCTTGCCATTTCTTTGTGAATAGAAGAAAAACTATATTTTTGAGAAGGAAATACGTCCGAATCAAATATTTTATCAATCATGGTGATGTAGATGCTAGCAATAATTTCGGGACTCACATTTTCGCGATAATAACCTTGCAGAATGCCAGTGTTGATATTATTTACAACCATGTCGTACACAAAACATTTTTTATGGTTTTCCATCACTTTCCATGCTTCGGGGTAATATTTTTGCAAATCGTACATCACAGCAGGTTGAATGGTTTGCAGTTTTTTACTTATTTTTTCGTTAATCGCCAATAACTCATCAATTGCATTTTCCACGTTTCCACAAACATCATCAAGTAGGCATTCTTCTTTGTTAATAGCCAATTCGAGGGCTTTTTTAACGAGGTCTTTTTTGTCGGTAACAAATTGGTACAATGTTTTTTTGGATATTCCTAAATGGCTGGAAATATCATCCATGGTTAAGCTTTTAATACCAAGCTTCATAAATAATTCGGTAACAGCCAGTAATAGTTCTGTTTCTTTATCGGGAATAGGGGTTTCGGTCATGTAGAATAATTTTAGGGAGCAAACTTAAGAAACATTTTTTATTTAGGAAACATTTTTTGTATTTTTTGTTTCCTATTGATTAAAAAATTTGTAAAACCTAAAAACCCATTTAATGATTTGTAGTAACTGTTTTTAAGGTATATTTGAAAATGTATAAACCGAAACACTTTATCGGTTATCTATACAAAGTGGGAGGATATCCAATAGTTTATATTGGATATAAACAAATTACAGCAAGCCTAACAGACGACCGTGACGACATCAACTTAACGGACTTAAAAAACAAAATCCATCACACATTTAGCACATTTGGATGCCCTCCTACAGGGTAACCATTTCCCATTCAAAAGAGCTAAAATCTCTTATACTAACGACCTTTCAACATATTTTACGATATTTGACAAAAATTATGTGAAATAATGTACGATACAATACCTGACCAATTTAGAAAATTAGCTATTGAGAATATTTTTAAGACAAATACATTTCAAAATTGCTGGCAAACTTGGCAACCTGAAATCACTCGACTACTGGGTAATAATTATAGTGAAAATCAAATCATTAATTTAGGCGACCGTCTATCCGACATTTTTAAATCTACCGGAGGTGGTGGAAGGGGGCAAGGTGAATTATCAGCAGGAGGAATTGCTTGGGAGTCTTTAGTTTGTTGGTATATTAATCTTTGTTGTGTTGGCAGTAGAATTGTCGCAATTAAAAAAATGAGTTTGGTTCCAAAGTCCATTCAAGATGCAATTACGGTAAATTATGGGAATTTTGCTTGCAACACAGAATCTGATATTACCATAATTATCTTTCCAAATTTACCTGAATACAATACTGATTTGGCTCAGTTGAACGTACTTGACAATAATGGTGTTCGGATTCCTTCAATCATAAGAAACAAGTTTAATATTGAACTTTCAAATTATTTAGCTGCTAGAGACTTTCATCAATTTGAAATAGGTATTATTCAATGCAAAACCAATTGGAATGATAATGCTCAAGTTCCAATGCTTTGGGATATGATTTATTCTGCTGGCGGTTTTCGTGGTAGAAACATCACAATAGGCAGAAATGGTTACAATATCCAAAATGCTCAAAGTTTTACTTATTCTTTTGTTACAGTTCCTTCAAATCAAAACACGGTTTACAAACCCGATGGTGTTGCGGTTAAACGAGTAACGAATTTATCGGGTGGTAATTATTGGGGGCAACCAACCGTTCAAAATGTTGCAAAATCTTTAAAAGAAATTTTTACAAATAATTTTCAATCTGGTTCAAGAACAACATTAAGAACAGATATAAGAGCAGCAATCCCTCATTTGACTGGAAATAATTCCTTATCTTATTTTGGGCTTTAATCAATATTTTTTAGAATTTCCAATGCAACAGCTCTAGCCATTAAAGGCGGTATGGCATTTCCAACTAAAGTAAATTGTGGGACTTCAAATTTCCTTTTGTTACCTCCAGTAGAACGCTTTCCTTGAAATACAAAAGAGTCATCAAATGATTGTAAGCGTGCCATCTCACGGACAGTTAAAGCCCTTGGATTAGAGAAATGAATATAGTCATCTGCAATAGTCATTACGGTTGGGCTTTGTGAATCAGGTTTTAAAACATTGTAATTTCTTTTCTCAGAATCTAGCCCAATTTTTTTTAATTCTTTTTTAGCTAAATCATAATCACCAGTATTTAAAATGACACCAAGTCTTTTTACAACATCATCATTTTGTTTACTCGTTTTATGATTGTGCAATGGGGCAACAATATGAGTTAAAGTATTTTCCAATTCTTCAAAGTTTCTAACATAAAATGGGTTTTTAGCATTCGTAAAACGTCCATTTAGTCTTCCTTTTTTAGACCATTCAGCATACGTTTGACCTTTCTTCTCCTCAGGTTTTCCATCAATAGTTCTTTTTTTTAAAAGTGATTGTATTTTTAGAGTTGAACCGTTATACCTTGCTTTTAAATCAATTTTTTCATAATCAAATTTTTCTTCATCGTTACCGACAAAATCCAAATCGTATAAAGCTTCAAAAACAGTAACTTTCTCTTTTTCGCTAACTGTAGGCGGAACTGCTTTAACTAATTTTTGGTCTTTGCGACAGCCAATAAATAAAACTCTCTCTCTATTTTGCGGAACCCCATAATTTGAAGCTAATGCAACAAATGGTTGGTCAATATTATACAATCTAATATGCGACAAAATCTCTTCAAATTCTGTTTCTACCTTTAAGGTTTTAACAAAAGGCTGAAGCCCTTGAATACATTCCTCGAAAGAATAATTGTAAATTTCTAAAGCCACAATTATTTCAGCAATTTCATTTTGAAATGCTTTTGCAGGTTTTAAATTATTAAAAGCTTGATGAATTTGCTCAATAATTGAATCCGATTCTATGGAAGTCAAAAAGGAATCAAATTTTTCAGCAAAAAAATCATTATCCAAATCACTATGAGCCTTTTCTAAAATCACTCTCTTTCTCACGTAAGCTAGTTCTTTACTTCGTTTTAACAGATTAAATCCGTGACGAATTGTACTAATATTAATATCTGTTTTGCTTGTCTTGTAATCAGCTATTTTAGGGGTTAATAAACGGAATTTGTTTTCAATAATATGAATATAATTTTCTCTCAACTTCTCCAATTCTTTTTCATTAGCTGATTCAAATTGCATTCGCAAATTGTAACAATCTAAAGTAAATGACTTTTCTTTTTCTGCTTTTTTAAGCT
>PFUQ01000205.1 GCA_002790175.1 Flavobacteriales bacterium CG_4_9_14_3_um_filter_32_8 | reverse complement strand
ATTATCTTTGTTTTTTGAAAGAAATCAATTTTTAGAACCCACCTTAAAAGAAGTTTGAAGTTTGTTATTTGTCTTTTCACATTCATCTTTCTAAACACCCTCGCCCGAATGAACGAATTCATTCGCTCGGGTGGGACTAACCCCTCTTTTTGGAGGGGAAAGCTAAACGCACATTTCTCTTTCCATTTCATATTTGTTATCTGAGATTTGAGGTTTGAGGTCTGAAGTTCTCTTGAAACCTCATAGTTAAAATAGGTCTAAAAGAATCTCTCACTACATTTTGTGATGTACTTTCTTTAATTAATTTGTGCAATACACTCTTTCCGTGAGAGCCAATTGCTATTATATCAATGTCATTATCGATACAGTAATTTAGTATGCCAAATTCTTCAGATTTATCCTTAACAATAACTTTCTGATAACTGCCTTCCTTTAGCTGATAAAAGTCAATTAAGCTATCCATTTTTTTAGAAACTTTATTGATTTCTTTACTATCTTTTGAGCTGGTGACATTCAATAAATGAATTTTAGCATTAAACAATTCAGAGAAGTTTTTAATCCCTTCAAAAATTGAATACACTTCGGGCATAAAATCTGAAGGAAATAAAATTGATTTTATTTTTAATTCAGGCATTCTATGTTTAATAGTTAACACATTAAAATGAGATTTTCTTATCACATTCTCTGTATTACTTCCCAAAAGCATTTCCTCAATATTAGAAACTCCATTTGAACCCATAATTATTAAACCAACATGATAATCAATTCCTACCTTACTAATCGTGTTACTTACACTTATTCCTTTTTCTGTTATAAATTCATAATCAACTCCTTTTAAATAGCTGTAAGTTTCAATTTCTTTAAATTTATTTTGGATATTTTCAAGTTCTTTATGATGTTGGTAAACATTAAGAATAATAAGTTTTCCTCCTTTTTCTTTAGTAATAAACGAGGCATATTCTAATGCATAATGAGCGTGTTCTGAAAAATCTGTAGGAATTAAAATCGTATCCATTAATTATTGTTTTTATTGAAATTTATAAATTGTCCCATAATCGTAATTTAGCTGTAAATTTGCAAAATAAATCAAAAAAATGAGTATAAAAAAATCATTAATTCTTGTGGTAAATGATGATGGAATAACCGCCCCTGGTATTATTGCATTAATAGCGGTTGCAAAAGAATTTGGCGACGTGGTGGTGGTGGCTCCTAACAAACCACAAAGTGGTATGGGACATGCCATTACAATGGATTCTACCTTACACGTAACCAAAATGGATATTAATGGAACTGTTGCCTATTCCTGTAGTGGTACACCTGTTGATTGTGTGAAAATTGCTGTGAATAAATTATTACCCCATAAGCCCAATTTAATTGTTTCTGGAATTAACCATGGCTCTAATTCATCAATTAATGTCATCTATTCGGGCACTATGTCGGCAGCAGTAGAAGGTTCATTAGAAAAAATTCCTTCTATAGGATTTTCTTTACTCAATCATTCTATTGATGCTGATTTTACAGCTGCACAAAAATATGTACGTCAAATCATTAAACAAGTATTGACCAATAAATTTATATCCAATATTTGTTTAAACGTAAACATCCCTAATTTAAAAGAAGAATTAATTGCCGGAATTAAAGTTTGTAGACAGGCGAAAGGAAATTGGCAAGAAGAATACGATGAAAGAAAAGACCCCATGGGCAGAACTTATTATTGGTTAACGGGTCAGTTTGTGAGTGAAGATAATGGAAATGATACTGACGAATGGGCTTTAGCGAACAATTATGTTTCTGTAGTTCCCGTTCAATCAGATATTACTAACTATAAAATATTAAATGACATTAAAATGATGGAAAATGCCTAAATCAAACTTTTTAAAATTTGACCATATTGTTATTGGATTAATTATTGGTTTATTGCTTCCAGTCATTTCAATGCATTTTATTCTTAAATATTATTCCAATTTAGATTTACTATATTTGATTGAAAATCCAATGTTTAGTGGGATATTAAACGATTTAAAAGGATGTCTTTTTATCAATTTAGGTATGTTTTTTCTTTTTTATTGGTTTAAAAAAGACAAATCTGCAAGAGGTGTTGTTTTCGCAACCCTGTTATACGGCGTTTTGTATTTGTTTTACATGTTTGCCTTATAATATTTAATAGCTATGAAATATTACCTTATCGCAGGAGAAGCATCAGGAGATTTGCAAGCAGCTTATTTAATCAAAGAATTAGCTATCGCAGATACAACTGCACAGTTTAGGTGTTTTGGTGGCGAATTGATGGAAAAGCAAGGTGCTGTTGTTGTTAAACATTACCGTGAATTGGCGTTTATGGGTGTGGAACAAGTTCTCCTAAACATTCGAACAATATTTCAAAACATGGTATTTTGCAAGCAAGATATTTTAAATTTTAATCCTGATGTGTTGATTTTGGTGGATTACCCAGGTTTTAATTTAAAAATTGCCAGATGGGCAAAAGCCAATAACATGAAAACCTATTACTACATCTCACCAAAAATATGGGCTTGGAATCAAAAAAGAGTTTTTAAAATTAAAAAGATAATAGATCAAATGTTTGTTATCCTTCCTTTTGAAAAAGATTTTTATGCAAAATTTAATTATCCAGTTGATTTTGTTGGACATCCATTACTAGATTGTATTGCTGACAGACCTCAAATTTCTTTTGCAGATTTTTGTAAAGCACATCAACTCAATAACAAACCCATTATTGCTTTGTTGCCTGGAAGCAGAAAACAAGAAATTTCTTCTATGCTAGCGATAATGCTATCAGTCGTTGATAATTTTCCAGATTATCAGTTTGTTATTGCTGGAGCTCCATCTCAACAGTTAGATTTTTATCAGCAATTTATCAATAAAGATGTCGCCATTATTGAAAATAAAACTTACGATTTATTACAACATGCATCAGCAGCATTAGTGGTTTCTGGAACAGCAACACTAGAAACCGCTTTGTTTAAAGTGCCACAAGTTGTTTGCTATAAAACAGGTTGGTTATTTTATAAGTTAGCGAAAATGGTAGTTAAAATAAAATACATTTCATTGGTAAATTTGATTGTCGATAAAAAAATAGTTACAGAATTGATTCAGAGTGATTTAACGACAACTAATTTAATTAAAGAATTAACTAAAATTACGACTCATCCCGACCGAGAAAACCAACTTATTGAATACGAGAACTTACACCTTAAACTGGGTGGAAAAGGAGCTTCTAAAAAAGCTGCTGAATTAATAGTTGGTTATTTAACCAATTAAAAAGTGGTTGTGAATAACTGCTTCAACATCCCCTATTTTTGTGTTTACAAATCCAATATTTTTGTTAAGTGTTAAAAGGAATTACAATATTTCTAGTCCTTCTATTTTTTCTATTTCAAAATGTTTATTCAGAAATAGTAAACATTGGCATCTATCATACAGATAAAATAACTTCTTTCATTTTTTTAACAGAACAAGGCAGCTATAGTGTTTTTACTGAAAAAGGAAAACTGCTAGATATTGATAATTCGGAGGTACTGGAACTCAAATATGTTAACAACCAAATTGTTATTACTTCTTTAGATGTAGATTATGGATGTTTTAAAAAAGTAAATTTTATTGGCACTTCTGCACAAAATTCTTTTAAAATAAAAACTCCTGATAGTAAAAAAATTAATAGTTATGAAGATAATTTAATCGTTAATCTTCATGATTATTACAATTATATTCAACTCATCAATAACATCGACTTAGATAATTATGTTGCTGGAGTTGTTGAATCGGAAGTAGGAAAAAATCCACCAGCAGAATATTTTAAACTTCAAGCTATTATTTGTAGAACTTATGCTTTAAAAAACATTAATAGACACCAATCGGAAGGATTTAGCTTGTGTGATAAAGTTCATTGTCAGGCTTACAATCATCAACCAAAATCGTTGCTTATCAAAGAAGCAGCAAAAACAACGCATGGAATTGTAATAGTAGATAGCGATATTAATCTAATTATAGCCACCTTCTACTCTAATTGTGGAGGTGAAACAGCAAATGTTGAGGAAGTTTGGAGACAAAAAGTATATTATTTACGAGCAATAAAAGATACTTTTTGTTTACATGAAAATAATTCAGTTTGGACTAAAGAAATTCCAAAAATTACTTGGTTAAAATATCTAGAAAAATACAATTCTTCCAACATTTCATTAGACTATGATTGCTCAACAGAATATTTTCAACTCTACAGAGAACAATATTATATGAAAGATAATATTAAAATACCCTTTGTTGATATTCGAAATGATTTTAAGTTAAAATCGGCTCAGTTTGATATTATACCCAACGGAAACAATGTAATATTAAAAGGAAAAGGGTTTGGACATGGTGTTGGCTTGTGCCAAGAAGGGGCTATGCGAATGGCTAAAGAAGGACATTCATACATCGAGATACTCCATTTTTATTATGAAGATGTACACATGATTAACTTAGAATCATTAGATTTTTTTAAGTCTGATTTTTGATATTGATTAATTCTAAAATTTACTCATCTCCTATTACTAACATCATTTTTCCATTTGGTGAAATCTTCACCGCTTCTTCTTTTTCTATGGTCATTGCTGGTTTGCCACTAAAATCAGAAATTGTTCCTTTTAAGGTAATTTGTTTACCCAACCATTCTTCTAATGGGTCATAGGTGAAATTGATGATGTTTCGTTTTAAAATAAATACAGTAAATATGTTATTGGGGTATTTTTTATCTAAATTAAACATTAAATTACCTTTGCTGCTAGTTCGTCCACTAACAACCGTACCTATAATGTTCACATTTTTATTAGTTCCCATAAATTGTTTTGCCATCACGGTATTAAATGTTCTTGGTGGTAAACTTGGGGGGTAAACTGGGTCAACATCGTCTTTTTGTTTTTCAGGAACCCAATCCGCTATATTTTTTTGTCTTTCTAAAATTCCTTCTAAACTATCGGCTAATTGGTAAAAGAAATTAATTCCTGTAACTTCCTCCACTTCATTAATGGTAACAGCATAACTCGACAAAGGATAAGGAATTGCTGCATTAGGCATAATAAAAGCAATGGCTTTTTTATTTTTCAAATCCAACGCTACTTTATAAAAGTAGTTGGGAATACTTACTTTGTTTACCCCACGTTCAATTTTAGCTAAACTATCGTTTAGCAAAGGACCAGTAACTACATATAGCTGAGTTTCGGGGTGATCGTAAACATAACCTCGAAGTAAACCTTCTAAATCCGCCCATTTTTCACGATTAAATTTGTCTAATTGTGGCGACATGTTAGAATAGTAAAAAGATTCGGATACTGCTTTTTTGCTCCACCTAAAATCTGCCGAAGGAGCTAAATGTCCTCTATCAAAGCCAAACCAATCATAAATGTATTCATCTTTTTTATCTGGGTTTAATGATTTTAACCCATAGTCTATTTCAATAGCACTACCCGTTTTTATTAAAGAGTCTTCCCTAAAATCATTTGACCTGCTTGTTTTTCCATTAATAATGTCGGGAATAATAATGTGGGCAACCCATTTGGCTTGTTCGTGTTGCTCTGAATAAACTAAACTATAAGCTGAATGAGCAATTATTTCTTCGCCAGTTTTAAGTTCTGGCAAACCAACATCTAAAAGGTCTTCACGTATTTTTTGAAGTTTTAGTTCATCAATATTCCCTTGAATATTGGCTTTTTGATTTTCAATGGAATCAATTTGTAGTTGAAGTGTTTTTATTTTTTTTTCAGCATCTTGCGAAAAGCATAATAATGGGAAAAAACATATTCCTAGTAGTAAATTCCTCATTTACCTTTCTTTTTATCCTTATTAGCTTGTCGCTCTATCTCTTTATTCTGTCTTTCCATTTCCCTTTTTTCGTTGTATTCTCTTCTAATTTTTTCTTCTTTGGTTTCCTTTTGTTGGTCAAAAGTAGCTTCATTTTTTTCCATGTTATAGGAAATAAAAGTTGGTCCTCCACCTCCACCACCAGTAGAAACTCCAATAGGACCTATTCCAATTCCAAAACTCATACCTCCTCCACTACTTTGTTGTTCTTCAGTTTCTAACTTAATGGTTTTTTGTTCATTTAATTTTACTTCTCCTAAAATTTGACCTTTATCACCAACCACCACTACTACATCTGGTTCAGCTTTAAAATACCATCGCCCTGTAACTGTTTTCTCGTTTATTTTGGCAATTATTCCCACCCCTTCATTAAATGAGTTTTTTACTTCTCCATCTTTAACGATTAATATAACGTAGTGTGTTCTGTAACCATTATTAGGTTCTTCATTAGCTTGTGAAAAAGCCAAGGAGTTGAGCAATACGGCAACAAATAAAATTGCTAAGTTTTTCATCTTATTTTATTTATAGTAATTTATCAAAATTAAGAATAATCAGTTGAAGTTATTATTTAATAGACAAATCTCATAAATTCGCTTCGTTAATGATTAATAATTTAAATCATATTCCTTTGTTACGGCTGCTAATTCCTTTTATTGGAGGGATTATGAGTGTCATCTATTTTAAGCCTAACAATCAATATCTACTATTCGTATTTGGAATAGTATTTATACTCTATTTGATATTACTGCTAATAAAAAAATTAAATTCTAACTATCAATTAAGATGGGTGTATGGTGTGTTGATTTACTTCAATTTTGTATTTGCCGGAGCTTACTTAACTAGTTTAAAGTATAAAGATACCAAATTGGCAGAAAATTTATTAACAGAAAAAAACAATCAATTATTAATTGGAGAAGTAGCCGAACCAGTTCAAATAAAAGAAAAATCGGTAAAAACTATTCTTAGTATAAAAGGCATAAAAAGTAATAACAACTGGGTAGCAGGAGAAGGAAAGGTGATTATTTATTTACAGAAAGATAGTTTATCCGCTTTACTAAACTTAGGTGATATTATTTCTTTTGAACCGAAATTAGAGAATGTTCCGCCTCCAAAAAACCCGAATCAATTTGATTATCGGAACTACCTTTCGTTTCACTTAATCTACCAGCAAGCCTATTTACGTTCTGATAATTGGAAATTAATTCAACAACCTTCCACCTCAGGGATTTTTAAGCTAGCTGATGATTCTAGAAAGTATTTAATAACTATTCTCCAAAAAAAAGGCATTAACGGTAATGAATTAGCTGTTGCTTCTGCTTTAATTTTAGGTTATAAAGATGATATTGATGCACAGCTTAAAAGTGCCTATTCAAGTGCTGGAGCAATGCATGTATTAGCTGTTTCAGGACTTCATGTGGGCGTTATTTTTTTAATTTTTAGCCAACTTTTCAACTTTTTTGAAAGATTTAAATATGGCAAATCTATTAAAGGAATTTTGCTGATTTTTATATTATGGTTTTATGCGTTAATTACAGGGTTATCTCCATCTGTTTTGCGTGCGGCAACTATGTTTTCTTTTGTTGTAGCTGCAAAAATAACCAACAGAAATTCTAATTTCTTTAATACCTTAGCTGCTTCAGCATTAGTTTTATTAATCTATAATCCTTTATATCTCAAAGATGTTGGTTTTCAGCTTTCCTATTTAGCAGTAATTGGAATTGTAATCATCCATCCTTGGATAGTGAAGTGGTTAACTTTTAAGTGGTGGTTACCTCAACAAATATGGGAGATAACTGCAGTTTCAATGGCTGCTCAAATTGCCACTTTCCCATTGGGATTATTATACTTCCATCAATTCCCCAACTATTTTATGTTGGCTAATTTGGTAGTAATTCCAGCTGCTGTACTTATTTTATACTTAGGTTTATCTACATTAATTTTTTCATTTATACCTGTTTTAGGAGATTATTTAGCTATTGCGTTAAAATATGTTGTTCAATTTTTAAATCATTCAGTTAGTTATATTGATAAATTACCCTTTGCTTTAACTAAAAATATTCGATTTGATGCGATTGATGCATGTTTAATTTACTTAGTTATTGCTTCATTAATTTTGTTAATTGCAACTCGTAAATTTAGGTTTGTAGTATTGGGAAGTTCCTTTCTTATCTTATTTCTCATTTCCTCTGTTTGGTTAAGATACACTACATTAGAACAAAAAAAGTTAATTGTTTATACTATTCCTCAAAATTCAGCTATTAATTTTATTGATGGTAAAGACAATATTTTAGTTTCAGATATTAAAGTAACTGAAAACAAAAGTAAACTGTTATTTAATGTACAAAACAATTGGATAGATAAAGGAGTTGAACAAGAAAAAGTGGTTCCATTAGACCATCTTATTAAAAAAAATCAATTGTCCAACATCTATCGAATTGATAATAAAAATTTATTTACTAAACGCAATTATTTTCAATTCTACAGTTACAAAATAGCTATTATTGACAATCAATTTAAAGTTGAGAACAATAGCGAAAAACTAAAAATTGATTTATTGATTCTAACAAAGAATACTAAACTATCTATTAAAAAATTATGCACTATTTTTAATGTAAAAGAAATTGTGATAGATGCTTCTAACTCTGTTTATAATTCAGAAAGATTGGAACAAGAAGCTAAGGATTTAAAAATAAAATGCTGGTCGGTACTAAAAGATGGTGCTTACCAGAAAAATATTTTATCCAATAACTTTTGATAAATAATAACCATCTTGGCTAGTGATTTACATCATATATTTAATGTAATTTTGTTAACTATTATTTAACAACTAATGTATATAAGATTTAAACTTTTTCTTAAACGATTATTTTATAAAAAGCCAATAATATGGCCTATTCTAGAAACCTTACAAGGTTTAAAGTTTGCTTTAAATTATTTTTACTATTATAAGTTACTCAAAGGGGAAAAGGGATTGAGCGTTCGGGAAGTTAATATTGAGTTTGCCAGTCAATGTAACTTAAGATGTCATTTTTGTTCTTTAGACCATACTAAAGCAAAGGATTTAATTTCAGAAGAGATATTAGAAAAATTTTTGAAAGGATTTATCTCCGATAAAAGATATGGTGGTATTAAAAGAATTAATCTTTATAATGGTGGAGAAGTTTTACTTCATCCCAAAAGGTTAGAAATGTTGGCTCTTATTAAAAAATATAAAGATTTAGCGAAAGAGAAAAAAATGCTATTTCCTGAAATTCACCTCTTAACCAATGGAATGTTGCTGAGAGAAAAATTATCGGAAGATATTATTGCTTTAGAT
Organism: Flavobacteriales bacterium CG_4_9_14_3_um_filter_32_8; assembly: GCA_002790175.1. Taxonomy (GTDB): domain Bacteria; phylum Bacteroidota; class Bacteroidia; order Flavobacteriales_E; family Vicingaceae. Next base: position 2,848 of record PFUQ01000205.1, on the reverse strand, counting down.
GTTGTAGATTTGCTTGGAGTTAGTTTTGATGGTGGCACTCCTGAAGCTTTTGAAGAAATGAGAGCCAATTCTAATTGGAATATATTTTATAAAAACATTAAGGCATTTGATAAGATAAGAAAAGAGAAAAAAAGCAAAGTTAAAATGTCGGCAATTTCTTGTATTACCAGCGACAAACCAATTCATACCAACTGGATGCATCCTCAATTTCAAGAATTATATACCCTATTGGATTGGTACGAATTAAGAAGGTTGCACAATTGGGGAGGAGACATTGAAAATCTTGAAGTACCCAATAAAAAATACAAAATTGGTTGTACGTTATTAATGGAACAGATGGTGTTGTTACCAAATGGTGATGTTACCATTTGTTGTATCGACCTTAACTCAAAACAGGTTATTGGTAATATTATGGAAACAGACTTTATCGATATTTACAAATGTGAAGAACGACAAAAGTTTTTAAAATTACTTTTGGAAGGAAAAAAAGAACAAATTCCTTTGTGTAAAAACTGTGAAACTTTTTAGGTATTAGTTTCTTAAATTTTCTAACTCCTTACTTTTTAGTATAGTTATTTTACTTCCTTTAATTTCAATCAGTCTTTCATCTTTAAAATCTGATAATGTTCTAATTACTGTTTCTGTGGAGGTGCCTACTAAACTTGCTAGTTCGTTTCTAGTAATAGATATCATAAAATTATCTTTGCTTTCTCCTCTATATTTTTTTTCTAATTCTATTAATGAGTCAGCCACTCTTTTTCTAACCGAATTATAAGCAAGATTTAGTAATCTTTCTTCATTTTCGATAATGTTATGAGCTAGCATTTTAACAAATCGATTTGAAACATCTCTATTATTGAATAGTAAATCTGTAAATTCTTCTTTCTGGATTTTTAAAATCTCTATATCATCCATAGATTCAGCAGACTCCATATAGGTTTCTCCTTCTAAAATGGATAAATAACCAATAAAATCGCCAGGACCACTTAAAGCTACGCTGTATTCTTTAGCATCATCATTTACTTTATAGGTTCTAACTCTACCAGAATTAATAAAATAAATAGCATTAGCAAAATCACCTTCGTAAAAAATAACCTCTTTCTTTTTAAAATGACGAATTCTTTTATTTTCAGAAAGTTTATCTAATGCTCCAAGTCCCTGAGCATCATTTATAAAGTTTGTTATCCCAGCAGAATTTTGGTCATAACCTTTCTTTAATAATTCACTACGTTCTAACCTACTTTTTATGGCGTTAAGGAGGTCTAATTCTTCAAAAGGTTTTGTAATATAATCATCTGCCCCAAGGTTCATCCCTTTTCTAAATTCACTCTTTTCGGCTTTAGCTGTTAAAAAAACAAAAGGAATGGCACAGGTTTTAGAGTCGTTTCCTAAAACAGATAACACTTCATAGCCATCCATTTCTGGCATCATGATATCGCATATAATTAAATCAGGAATATGTTCTTGTGCTAATAAAACTCCTTCTTTTCCATTGGAAGCAGTAATGACATTATACTTCGCAAATTCAATTATTTCAGCAGTATTTTCTCTCATCTCGAGGTTATCCTCTAAGAGTAAAATTGTTTTTTTCATGTTAATATATTTGGAATTATTATAGAAAATGTTGTTCCTATATGTTCTTTACTTTTAAAAGAAATTGTTCCATTCACTAAAGAAAGGTATTTCTTAACTATATTTAAGCCAAGTCCTGTTCCTTCAATATTAATTACATTTCTTGCCCTAAAAAATCTACCAAAAAGTTGTACTTGTTCTTCTTTCGGAATACCAATTCCAAAATCAATAATATCAATTTTTATTCCTTTATTCAACTCGTAAAGGTTTAAACTAATTTCTTTACCTTCTGAAGAATATTTACTGGCATTAGACAATAAATTTAAGATGATATTTTTGATAACATTCCTATCAGAAAAAGCAATTAATCCGTCAATAACTTTCGTATGGTAAGTGATTGTTTGATTTTTTTTAAGGTAAGTGCCCATTTCTTCAACAACTTCTTTCATTAACTCTGAAATAAAGAACTTAGATTCAGTAATTTCGATTTTACCATCTTCTAATTTATCAATGGATAAGAAATCGTTTAAAATGGAGGTTAAATTTCTTACCGAAGATTTTATTCTTTCTAGATGTTTTAATCGATTTTGGTGTTGCTCGGTTGTGTCGTATTTTTCAGCTAATGTTGCAGAAGAGAGTATGGTGCTTAAAGGTGTTCTAAACTCATGAGATGCCATGGAAACAAATCTTGTTTTCAATTCATTGAGTTGCCGCTCTTTTTCTAAATTTTTCATTATTTCTTGCTCATTTAATTTAGAATCGGTAATATTTTTCTCAATCACCAATATTTGCTCAATATTACCATCAGAAGATTTTAATGGAACTGCATTTACTACATAAAAACTATCTCCATCTTCATACTCAAACGAAGTGCTTTCTCCTTTAAATACATTAAGAAATTTATTTTTTACAAGATCTGCCAACAAACCTTTGTACCTTATTACATAACTATTTCCGATTAAACTTTGGCTAGTTAACCCTAATTTATCCAATTCTTGACCTTCTGCAAAAACATAATTTAAATCTTTATTAAAAACATTTATTATTCCTCTTGGAAAATTACTTGAAATTAAATAATAAAGTTTTTGACTTTTTTCTAATTCAATGGTTCTTAGTCTTACCTTATGTTCTAACTCAATATTAAGCTCTTTTAATTTACCTTGTGATAATACCCTTTCAGTAATATCGGTAATAATAGCAACGACTTTTAAATCTTTTCCAACGTAGCAATGGTTTAAACCAATTTCAACCGAAAACTGAGAGTTATCTTTTCGTT
>PFUQ01000236.1 GCA_002790175.1 Flavobacteriales bacterium CG_4_9_14_3_um_filter_32_8 | reverse complement strand
CTTTTGATGTTGCTTTGGTCGTTTTTGATGGTGTGGTTTTAGATACCCTAATCATGCCTAATTTTATTACTGTTAACCCTTTACCAAATGTAGTAGCAAATGCAGCTCCTGCTACAACAGTTTGTAATGGTGATATGGTTACCTTAACTGGAGGTGGAGCAAGTTCTTATACTTGGGATAATGGAGCTGTTAATGGGACCCCTTTCCCTGCAGCAGCTACGTTAACCTATACAGTAACTGGAACTGATGTAAATGGATGTGAAAACACCGATCAAATAACCATAACTGTTAATAACTGTAGTTCTCCTACTGCTAGTTTTATCCCCGATTCTTTAACCATTTGTGCTGGAGGTAATATTTTGTTTACTGATAATAGCACTGGAACAGGTATTAGTGCTTGGAGTTGGACTTTCCCTGGTGGTATTCCTGCAACAGCCAACACACAAGGCCCACACAATATTTCTTTTGCTTCTCCTGGAACTTATAATATCAATCTTTCAATTACGGATGCCAATGGAGTTGATGATACCACTATAGTTGTAAATGTGATTACTTGTACCACTGTTAATGCTGCATTTAACATGAGTAGTTCGATAATCTGTGCAGGAGATTCAATTGTTTTTACCGATGCTTCTTCTGCGGGTGTTACCATTTGGGCTTGGAATTTTGATTCTACTGGTGTTGGTGGTGTTTCTCCTCCTTCAGCCATTAACCAAGGACCACATACTGTTTTTTACAACAATCCCGGAACTTATATCATTGAGTTAATCGTTTACAATGGTTCTTCTTTTGATACTACTTCCAGTACGATTACGGTGAATGATTGCTCTCCAACAGCCAACTTTTCAGCTTCACAAACCACTTTGTGCGAAGCAGATTGTATTACGTTTACCAACTTAAGTACAGGTTCTCCGACTGCTTGGTCATGGTATTTTCCTGGTGGAACTCCTTCTACTGCTTCTGGTGTTAATCCGGGGACAATCTGCTATCCTACAACTGGAACATACAATGTTTCATTAACAGTTTCTAATCAATATGGAACGGATAGTTTATATATGGCTAATTTAATTACAGTTAATGTTTGTACTGCTCCAACTGCGGGTATAACAATGGATGATGTTGATGGTGATATTTGTATCAACAATTGTATAGATTTTACTTACAATGGTGGCTCTGGAGGAACTCCAACAACCATTAATTGGACTTTTCCTGGAGGAACACCAAGTTCTTCTACTGCATTAAATCCTGGTACAGTTTGTTGGAATGATACCACAGGAACATTTAATGTTACCTTATCGGTAAGTAATGCTAATGGAAGTTCTAATGCTTCAACAATAGTAACCGTACATGAATTACCAGTTGTAAATGCAGGAATGGACACTTCTATTACCATTGGTACAAATGCTTATCTTTTTTCAGTAGTTACTGATACAGCAGGCAATAGCTTACCAACAACAGGCGGAGTTTTTAATTGGAATCCAACTACCGATTTAAGTTGTGCTATCTGTCAAAATTCTACAGTCATACAACCTTTAGCAACCAATTCATACATCATTACTTATACAGATATTTATGGATGCCAGGTAAAAGACACCATAACTGTTAATGTTGATATTGCTTTAAATATTGGTGTTCCAAGTGCATTTTCTCCAAATGGTGATGGAAGCAACGATTTCTTATGGGTAAAAGGCACTATTGTAATAAAATCAATGAATTTTACCATTTATAACAGATATGGACAACAAGTTTTTCAAACAACAGATATCGAAGAAGGGTGGAATGGTACTCACAATGGAAAAGAATTGAATCCTGGTGTTTTTGTTTATTATTTGAATGTTACTTTTATTGATGGTAGCACTAAACAATTGAAAGGAAATGTAACTTTAGTAAGATAATATTAAAAGAAATTAGAATATGAAATAGCCGTGTGGAAGCACATTCCCGATAGTTATCGGGAGAGATGAATACTAACTGGCGTAATTACATATGACCGCTTTAATAAAATAAATATCCACATATGAAAAAGATAAAATATAGCATACTGTTAATTGTTATTTCAACAGTTAACTTGTTTGCACAACAAGATGTTCATTTTTCTCAATTTTTTTCATCGCCTTTAACACTTAACCCTGCTAATGCTGGGATTTATAATGGCGATTTAAGAGCGATAATGAATTATAGAAGTCAATGGGGTTCGATTAGCGAACCTTTTGTTACTATGGCGGCATCTGTAGATTTTCCTGTGTTGAAGAAAATGAAAGGTGGAATGTTTGGGTTGGGTATTAATTTCTTTAAAGATGATGCAGGAGTTTCAAAGATGTCAACTATGAATTATGGCTTGGCGTTGGCGTATCATTTAGATATTAGCGGAGGGAATAACAATCATTTTTTATCGGTTGGATTTCAAGGAGGTATGGTTCAAAGAAGCATGAGTTATGGTAGTTTAACTTGGGACGAGCAGTGGAATGGTGCAACTTTTGACCAAGATGTAGCAACAGTTGATAAAGTTGGAGGAACTGCAATTAGTGCTTTTGACATGGCAACTGGTATTCATTGGTATTTTGCTCCAACTGATTTTTCGAGGTATTTTGCAGGATTTTCTTTGTACCATTTAAATTCACCCGATGTTGCTTTTAATGGAACAAGTCCATTGATTAAAAAATACACTTTTCATGGAGGAGCTGAAATTGGTTCTGGAACAAGTAATGCATCAGTTACTGGAAGTCCATTTTCTGTTTTACCAAATTTTGTTTTTGTAAAACAAGGTGCTAATCAGTATTTTGATGTTGGAATAGAAGCGAAGTATGCATTACGACAAAGTTCAAAGTTTACCAACTATCATAATTCAATGTATGTTACATTAGGACCTTATATGAGATGGGGAGATGCTGCTTATGTAGTAAGTAGATTAGGATGGAATGGTGTTGAATTAGCCTTTAGTTATGACTTTAATTTATCCGAACTATCTACTGCATCTAGTGGAAACGGTGGTTTTGAAGTCATGTTAGGCTATAAAATGGATTTGAGTGCTAACGCAACTAGAGGACACAGCGTTCGGTTTAGATAAATTTTAATATTCGTAAGCTCCTAAATCTGGGTTAATAGGGTCTCTGGGATTTCCATCGTGATCTGAATTCACTCCTATATAAACACCTGTACCAATTGCTGGAGAAGAAGTATCTAAATGAAAATTATGTAAGGTTTTATCTACAAAAATAGTTGCTGTTGGGTTTACAATTAAACTGATGTAATTTGCTCCTGCTGTACTGTTGGTCGTTTTTAGAATGCAATGGTCAAAAAGGAAATTAATGGTTCCCGGAGCTAGTTCATCTTTATCAAACTCCACATCTTTATCACCATGTATGATACAGTTGTAAAAATTGGCGGCATTAATATCTCTAACTTGTGTTGCACCAGTAGCGTCCGTATAATAATTTTGTAAGTAAACAGCAGGAGTTTGTCTATTTCCTCCACCCCAATAGTTGGCAATAGTGGTATGATTAAATCGATAATCACCGCCACCTTTTACTAACAAATTAAATTGACCTGAATTGGAAATTACCGAATTGGTGTCAGATATTTGATAGTTTGTAGCTAAAATACCAACTGCCGAATTATTATGTATTTCACAATTGTTTAATCGTAAAGTGTTCGTACTTGTTGGTGCACTAGGGTTAAAAGGATTAGTCTCTGCTTGTATTCCAATAAAACCATTTTTAATGATGGCATAATTAAAAACATTATCACTAAGCCCTTCGTTAATCCATATTCTATCCCATTGTCCAGGTACATCTTGCCAAGCATATTCCAGTCTTGTTCCTTGAAAAGTTACTTTGTCGGTTTTAGTTCCATTAACTCGAATGTTGCCATTTTCATACACCCAAATTCCAGAATTATTATGTAAATGTACTCGAACACCAGCCTCAATAGTTAGTTTGTCATCACCATCCAAGGTTAAATAACCACCATAAATCACATAAGGTTTGTCATTTATCCAAGTAGAATCTAATGGTCCGGGCGAAGTTCCTCTGTCTAAATAAACAATAGGCACTCCATTTGCAGTTTGATTGGCAACATAATAATGGGCATTTTGACCCCAAGCAACCAATTGCACACTTTGATGATTTCCATTGGTGACGAAATTAATTTTATCAGTAACCACAAAAGGTGAAAGAATGTTGTTGGGGTCTATGGTTACTTCGGCAAAAATAAATAAACTATCGTGTTCTTCAATCTCAACATTGCTGTGAATATTACCCGAAACACCATCTACATTTATTCTAAATTGTGAGTTGGTACCTTGTTCAACATAAATACTAGAAATGATAATTGTATTACTACTGTTGTTATACAATTTTAGCTTTTGAGTGGTGGAACCCATGGTAGTAAATACAGTATCAAAAAGTATGGTGTCATTAGAAAAACTAAGCATATCCGATGAATCGGTAGAAATAGTATCTTTCCGACAGGAAAAACTAAAAACTACTACGGTAATCAGTAAAAATATGCCTACTATTTTTTGCATGAAATGTAAAATTAATAATTCATTTACGTTTAATCTTTAAATATATTGTATTATTCGTTTTGACTTACAAATTGATAATCGTACAATTTTTTATAAAAACCATTCTTTTTAAGTAATTCTTGATGGCTTCCTTCTTCAACAATTTCACCTTTATCGATAACTAATATTCTATCTACATTTTTTATGGTAGATAAACGGTGAGCAACAATAATTGAAGTTCTGTTTTTGGTTAACACATTGGTTGCGTGTTTAATGAGTTCTTCAGATTCACTATCAATAGATGAAGTGGCTTCATCTAAAATTAATATTTCGGGTTGGTGAACATAAGCTCGAATAAAAGAAATTAATTGTCGTTGACCAACAGACAACATTGCTCCTCTTTCTTTTACATCGTACTGATAACCTAGTGGTAATTGAGAAATAAAATCGTGAGCACCAATTTTTTTAGCAGCTTTAATTACTGTTTCTTCAGAAATAGTAGTGCTGTATAAAGTGATATTATTTAAAATGGTATCTGAAAAAAGAAAAACATCTTGCAAAACAATAGACATCATTTTTCTCAATTCTGGAAGGTCGATATCATCAATATTGATGTTATCAATAAGTATTTCTCCTTTATTGATTTCATAATACCTGCCTAATAAATTAATGATGGAAGATTTTCCTGCTCCTGTTGCACCAACCAATGCAATACTTTCTCCTTTGTTAATTTTAAAAGAAATATTTTTTAGCACCCAATCTTCATTAATGTAGGCAAAGGAAACATTTTTGAATTCGATATTTCCTTTTAAATGTTGAGTGCTTTGGTGTCCTTTATTTTCTGTTGTAGAAATAGTGTCGAGCACTTTGAAAACACGTTCAGAACTTACCATTCCCATTTGTAGTGAGTTAAACCGGTCAGCCAATTGTCGAATAGGTTTATAAAGCATATAGATAAAAAAGGTAAATGAAAATATTTCTCCTGCTGTGGCATATTTTAATGCCACTTCATTAAATCCATACCAAACCATAAAGGCTAACGACATGGCAGATAAAATTTCGACTACTGGAAAAAAGATGGAATAAGCCCACACTGTTCTGATGTGTGCTGCACGATGTTTTTTATTAATTTCCGAAAAGGCTGCCATTTCAACTTCTTCTCTATTAAAAATTTGAACGATGGACATTCCCGTAATGTGTTCTTGAACGAAAGTATTTAATCGGGATACTTGTTCTCTAACGTCTTTGAAAGCTTTTTTTATTGCTTTTTTAAAAATAGAAGTAGCAATAAAAAGGATGGGCATTGGAATAAGCGTAATTAACGCTAAATCCCAATTGATGTAAAACATACAGATAAGTACAGCAAAGATTTTTAATAAGTCGCCAATAATATTTAAAATTCCATCCGAAAACATTTCGGCAATAGTTTCTATGTCTGAAACTGTTCGGGTTACCAATTGTCCAATAGGTGTTTTATCGAAGTAGTTGAGTTTAAAATTAACAACATGCTCAAAGGTTTGATTTCTTAAATCCTTAATTACATTTTGTCCCAACAGATTTCCTAAGAGTGTAAAAAAGTATTGAAAAATAGTTTCTAGAATTAAAAATCCAATCAATAAAATGGTCATCCAATACAAACCTTTTTCATCCAAAGCCTTAATGTAATTATCAATTGTGTATTGAATTAAAAGTGGACGAACTAAGGCAATAATAGCGAGTACAACACTTAAAATAGCGGTAATGTAAAACATCCTTTGGTAAGGATTTACATAAGTCATTATTCTTTTAAACAAAGAATAATCGAACGCTTTTCCGCTAACATTAGCCATTTTATGATTAGTTTTTTAAGATTGCAAAAGTATGAATTAGTATTATTGGTTGGTGTAATAATGAGAGAATGGTTGAATGATTATCATAATACGCATAAAAATAAATAACCGCAGAGACCACAGAGAAAATTAATCGCAGAGGTACGCAGAGAAAACAATGACAGAAAACAAAATATACTTTGCGGTTCTCAGCGTAAACTCTCAGCGAACTCTGCGGTTAAAATGTATTTGTTTAACATCAGTGATTAAAAATTTCTTTTGGATATTTTACGGCTGTTAAATACAACCCATGAGCAGGAACAGAAAACCCAGCTTCACTTCTGTTTTTAGAGTCAATTATTTTTCTTAAATTATCGATAGTAATTCGTTCTTTCCCTATTTCTAGTAAAGTTCCAACAATGGCTCTTACCATGTTTCTTAAAAATCGGTTGGCAGAAATGGTAAAAACCAAACAATCATTTTTTAGTTCCCAACGAGCAAAATTAATCGTACAGTCGTTGGTAAGTGTGTCGGTATTGCTTTTGCTGAAACAAGAAAAATCGGTATAGTTTAATAATTCAGCCGCAGCTTCATTCATCAACTCCAAATTGAAGGCATAAGGAAAATAATAAGCCCTATAGTTTAGAAATGGATTTTTTATAGGGGTAATCCAATACTCGTAAATTCGTTCTGTAGCACTATAACGAGCATGAGCAGTATCAATTACTTTTACAATGGAGGTGCAAGAAATAGTTGGTGGTAAAAAATAGTTGAGTTTGTAAATCAATTGGTCGTTATCAAAACTTTGATGGGTATCGAAATGGGCAAAAAATTGTTGGGCATGCACACCAGTATCTGTTCTTCCGGCACCACTCACCAAAATTTTTTCTTGCAATAAAGTAGATAATGCATTGTTTATCTCTGCTTGAACTGTATGTGCATTTTGTTGGATTTGCCAACCGTGGTATTCCGTTCCATCATACTTTATTTCGATAAAATATCTGCTCATTTTTTCTTTGGCTGTGTAGTTCTATAAAAAGTATAAAGTCAGACACATTGCCTGTATGAATTATAAAATCATTTAGTCGTTTCGATGCCCATCTGTTCTCCTAGTTTTTCATATTCAATATCGTTGGGTTCCCATAATTCTATTTTGTTTCCTTCTACATCCATGATGTGAACAAACTTTCCGTAATCATACGTTTCAATGGTATCGGTTATAGTCACGCCTTCTTTTTTCAGTTCTTCAACAAGAACTTCTAAATTCTCAACTCGGTAGTTAATCATAAACTCTTTGGTGGAGGGTTCAAAATATTTTGTCTTATCTGTAAATGGACTCCATTGCGAAAAACCCTTTTTGGTAGAGTCGGTAGCTTGTCGCCATTCAAATACAGAACCGTATTCGTTGGTGTTTAAACCTAAATGCGTTTTATACCATTCTCTCATTTTGTTGGGGTCTTTACATTTAAAAAAGATACCTCCGATGCCTGTTACTTTTTTCATTTTTTGTTGGTCGTTAGCTTGTTTTGTGATAATTGTTTTAAATGCGAAACCAAAACCGAATGATGTCGCCAATGCTAAAATTACGAATGTTGTTTTTTTCATTTAGTTTGAATGTTTACGCTCTGTTGTGAGCATTTTTTACGCTTTCAAATATAGGAAAATTTCGGAATCAAACTAAGAAGTCATACTTCATAGAAAACCTCCAATTAATCCCTTCCTTTTTCTTTGAGTAGTGGCACAAAACGGAATTGTCCTAAATCTTCTGTTTTGTATTCATTAGCTGCCAATTTTATAATTTTTTTCATGATTTGGTCTTTTCCTTCGCCAACAGGAATTACCAAAAACCTTAGCAAGTCAGTTGCAGGTAACGACAACTGTATGTTGCGTTTTTTCAGTTTATTAATAGCACCAAAGTAATGAAATTTTGTAGATGATTTTGGTTTGCTCTTAAAAATCAGATAAAAGAGCAGCTAAAAAACTACTGCAAGGATGCAACTTGCAAAACTCATTAAAAGCACCTGCAAAATGAATGGAACAAACCTACGAAATTGCCAAAAAAAGATAACTGTTAGCAACCAAAATGCAATATACAGCATGTTGGGCTTTCGTTATTTTCTTTCAGTCTGCAAGGCGTTGGCAAAGATATACTTATTGACAAGTTTTGGTTTGTGCTGATGGCTTTTTAGTGCGACTTGGAAATGTGTATAGCTTTAGTGAAGGGCTTAGTATTGTTCTATATTCCAACACCAACTTGTTTTATATTAAAACATTTCATATCTTTGTAGCGTAAACGAAAGGAAAAATAGATATGAAAACAAAATTATCACAAAAGCAAATTGGTCAAAGGATAACTGAACTCCGTAAGATTAAAGGGTTATCTCAAGAGGATTTGGCGAAAAGTGTTAATATTTCTCGTTCATCTTTGGCTCAAATTGAATTAGGCAATAGGAGTGTTAATATTCTCGAATTACAACAGTTGTCAATGGAATTAGGATTTTCATTAGATGATTTTATGTCTGAAAATTTTGAAATTCATCAAGAAATTAATGATGAAGATGAAAAAAATACTAATTTAATTGAAGAACGAATTGCTGTACCTAATTTAAAAGTGGATAAATTCAAAAATGTGTTACTATACATTTTAGAAAAATGTGCAGGAAAACCGAATGTTGGGGAAACAGTTCTTTATAAGTTGTTATATTTTTCTGACTTCAACTATTACGAGTTGTATGAAGAACACTTAACTGGTGCGAAATATAAAAAATTACCATTTGGTCCAGTACCTCAAAAATTAAATACAATTATTAATCAAATGATTGAGGCAGGCAAATTAAAGCGTGTTAAAACTAAATATCACGGTTATCCTCAAACTCGTTATTTACCTTTAGAAAAAGCAGATTTAACGAAGCTGCAAGCAAGTGAAACTGAAATTTTGGATAGAGTTATTGAGCAAATGAGCGACTGGTCTGCTGCTGCAATAAGTAATTATTCTCACAAAGATTTACCTTGGGAAGTTACAGATGATGGAAAAGATATTAGTTATGAATTGGCTTTTTATAGAGAAGCCCCATATTCTGTGAGGAATTATGGAGATGAAATTGAACAAGAATGACTTTTGAAGAATTAGCAGTATTTAAAAAGGATTTAAAAAAACTCTTAAAGAAGTACAGGACTTTAAACGATGATTTGTTTGAAGTAAAAGCTATTCTAAAAAAGAAACCCGAAGCAAGACCTCCGTTCAGTTTTCAAATTGATAATTTAGGCTTAGAAACTTGCGTGATAAAAGTAAAAAGAATTGCTTGTAGATCATTGAAAGGGAGAGGAGTAAATTCGGGATTGCGTTTGATTTATGCTCATTTTGAAGAAGAACAAAAAATAATTTTTATAGAGGTGTATCATAAAAACGATAAAGAGAATGAAGACAGACAACGGATTATTGACAATTTTAAATAAAAATAAAAAAATATGATGAATATTAGTAATCAAACAGTAGAACTTAATTGTCCCGAATGTAAAAGGGAAATCACTGTTACTTTGAAACAAGTTGCCAATGAAGCAACAATAAAATGTAATTGCGGACAAGAAATTCAATTGAAAGATGCAATGGTACTAACAAAAAGGCTATAAAGGATGTGAATAAGTCTTTCAAAGACCTTGAAAATACTATTAAAAAATTAGGAAGATAATAGTATCCTAATTTCCTTTAACTTTTTATTTCGTTCAATTTTCCAATTAAGGTTGCCTTATCTGTAAAGCTTGATTCTGTGTTTAACTGAATTAATTTTAAAAATAAATTAATCATTATCATTTGAGCTTCCGACAATTCTTTATAATCAATCATTATGCGTTTCGCTTTATGAATCATTTTGTGTCTAACTTGATAAATGTTTGTAAAAACAGTTTTTATTCTCTCTTTTTCATTGTGTTGGTTAGAAAGAATCTTGGATAGTCTTGCTTTGGTTTTATGCTCCATATCGCCACGCTCATCATCTTTAAGGAAGATACTTTCTAAAATTGTTATCATATTGATACACCTTAAATGCAAATCCCAATTGGAAATTGCTGAGCTGAAAAAGTGAATCGATTGGATAATTATTTCGTGTAATTCATTAGTATTCTGATGAGAAAGATAATCTGAAAATATCTTTAGACCACTTTGGTTAGCGGATAAATAGTGTCTTTTTGTAAAATTGAATTGACTATTGTTATATTGCAAACTATTTTGGTTTCCTTTGATATTTTTAGAGAGCTTTATGCCTTTACCCCCCCCACTGCTCGGCTGTGCCGAGTGAGTAAAAAGGTAGGCAACCGAATTGAACATTCATCGCGAGGTATTGGGAAGGCAAAGGGTAGGTAACCGAAGCAATCTGTCTATAGGTTAGGCAGATTACTTCGTTTCGTTACACTCCACTCGTAATGACGGTAGGGATGGGCAGATTAAATATACCAAAAACACTTACAATAATTTTTTTGAAAATTTTTGTACATGTCGATTTATTGTTTGAGTTATCTTGGATAGCGTAATATTTTTTTCAAGTAACATTTCTGGCCAATCCTGTATGTCAATATCATCGAAATAAGTAAGACTTTTTATTACTTGAAGTTGATTGCGAAAGCTGTATTTTTTTTTATAAAAAATTAAAATTTCATCGAGCGTAAATTGTTGGAGAATGAAATAAATATCAATAAAATCTTTTGAACGAGTTCCATTTCCAGCAATGGCATTGAGTTTCATTGCCGCAATATCCTCTATTGAAAGCAGGTAAACACCATCAAGATTTGTTGTATTATTAACCAAAGGGTATTTGTGGGTAATAAAATCGAGTTGCACGTTATCTATACATCCTTTTAGTGTGTTTAGTGATGAATAATTCATAGCGAATTGATACTTTTCTTCAAGAAATTCGAGAAGTGTGTTGGTGTCAAAATCTTTTTGAATAAATAAATCAAGGTCAATCGATTTCCGATGTCCAATTTGCAAGGCAAGTGCAGTCCCTCCAGCAAGTTGAAAATCTTTGATGAGATTTTCGCTTTGCAATTTTTTTAGAAGTTCCAGTGTACTTGGTTCGATTGTATCTTGATAAAACATTTGAATTGTGTTTTGGGAATACTTAATAATTTACTTACCCAGTTTAACGTTTTATGATCTAAAAATCCTGCCTTTACAATTTCTTTTTTTATGATTTCGATACCGTAAAATTGGACGGTTTTATGTATATCTGCAAGGTCGCCCATGGTAAATACTCTTTCTATAATCAACCGTTTGTTTTTGATTTCATCGAACCGTGAGAAGTCGATATCCCAAAATATATTTTTTGGTAAATTTTCTATCAGCATTATACAAAAATACTAAATATTTTTAAAAATAGTTGTTGTGTAACTGCGTTATTCACTTGTAATCAGTCAAAGTTTTGGTTACCACACTTTCCTGTTTTTTAAGTGTAAATTTATGACATTTTTAATTGAACGTCATTGAGAGGTATTGGGAAGGCATTGCGAGTTGGCACCGAAGCAATCTGTCTATAGGTTAGGCAGATTACTTCGTTTCGTTACACTTCACTCGTAATGACAGGATTAGGCAATGACGTTAGTTAATTAACTTAATAATCAGTTCCAAATCGTTTTTGGTAAGCCCCACATACAAGGGTAAACAAAGTACCCGTTTTGCAATATCCTCTGCCACAGGCATGGCTTTGTAATTTACATAAGGCAAGGTGTTTAAAGAAGGATAAAAATACCTTCTAGGAATAATATTCTTATCCGTTAATTTTTGTTGAATTTCCAATAATTTAGCTTCACTT
>PFUQ01000156.1:894-12084 GCA_002790175.1 Flavobacteriales bacterium CG_4_9_14_3_um_filter_32_8 | reverse complement strand
TTATATTTTTTTGCAATAGCTAAGGATATTCCAAAAAAAATATGCCTTGCATCTTATTTATTATCTTTGTTTTTTGAAAGAAATCAATTTTTAGAACCCACCTTAAATGAAAGACAACTTAGATAAAATTCCTCTTTTTTTTATCATCGGGCGACCACGATCTGGGACAACCATGCTTAGTACAATTTTAGATGCTAATAAGCAGACAGCTATGCCCATTGAAAGCAAAGTAATTGTTTTTTTGTATTTTAAATTCCGAAATGTAACATTATGGAATGAAAAATTACTTTTAAAATTTTATGATGCCATTTTTCAACAGCCTAAAATTGATACTTGGATTATTAATAAAGAAAAACTAAAAGAGGATATATTAGCTTTGGGAGAAAATGCTAATTTTCAACGTTTAATAAAACTGCTTTATTTAAATTACGTTTCATTTTTTGAAAAAGAAAACATCATTGTTATTGGGGATAAAAATCCAGGATATTCGTATATAATAAGTCATTTAGAAATATTATTACATCTTTTCCCTGATGCAAAAATTATCCATCTAACGAGGGATTATCGTGACCATTATTTATCGATGAAAAAAATTGATTTTGAGGGAAATCATCTTTCTTTAGTTTGTTATCGATGGCAATACTCTTTTTTAAAAGTAAGAGCATTGATGAAAAACAAAATTAATCACTATTATTTTTTAAAGTATGAAGATCTAGTTCGACAACCTGAAAAGGAAGTGAAAAAAATTTGCGACTTCTTAGGATTGGTTTATAGCTCATCTATGCTCGAATATTATAAGATAAAAGATAAGGTTTTGGCTGTTTATGCCGAAGAAGATGTGATGAAATATCATAGTAATTTGTTTCATCCAATAAGTGCCGACTTTGTGGATAAATGGAAGGAAAAACTAACTCCAAAACAAATAGAAATGGCAGATTTTATAGTTGGAAAAGCTGGAGAGCAAGCCGGTTATGAAAAGCAATTTAATTCAACCTACTGGAAATTAAAATTTTATATTTTCCCCGACATCATTTATTCTCAAACATGGTTATTTTATAAAAAATGGCATGATCGATTTTTTACCCAAAAGCATAGAACAGGATTTATGTCTAAGTTATATTTTTCTATTTTTAGGCGATAATTTGGTATTCAAATAACGTATCATCTTTCTTTTTAACTGTTGTTACCAAAATTTTAAACTGTGAAATAAATTCATGCACTTTATCAATAAATTGAACATCGCTATTATTTACCGTAATTCGTAATGTTTTATCAACATGGCTTTTGGTAAGAGAAACAATCATTTTCCTAGCTTTTTCTTTATAACTTTCTCTATCTAACTCCATGTAAACAATACCATTGTGGGTATTTACAACTTTAAACCCTATTTGTTTATTATAGGTAAGTCCTTCTTGGTTTGAAGCAAGTACTTTAATAACCGTTTTGTTCCATGATAATATTTCAAACCCAAGTTCCATTAAAGTTAAGGTTGCAAGAGCAGGCACAATAGTTTTTAAATAGTTTTCTTCCCAAACAAACAAACCCGCTTCAGAAGTTAAGTTTTTCCAATCCAAATTTTGGTCGTTAATTAATCCAATGGGTTGTTGATTATAAATAATTAAATAGTAAAAGTTATTAAAATTATTGATGCTATTAAACCATTTTAGTTGTTGCTCAGGGGAAATAAATTCTCTATATATCATTTTTGATGATATATTTTCAGCATTTCTTTTGGTTCTAATCAACTCTATGTCTTCAATGGTAATTTTTTTGAGTTGAATACCATATTTTTCAACTATCATTTATTCATTTTTTGTTTAATAAAAAATGTAGGTTTTTTATTTTGAATTTGATATAATTTCTGAATGTATTGACCCAAAACACCTAATGAAAATAGTATAATACTAGATGAAAATAGTACCGCAACAATAACAGAGGTATAACCTAAAGGTACATTTTTAAATATTTTTCGGTAAAGAAAGAAAATACCAAATAAAAAAGTAATAAAAGAAGAAAAAATTCCTAAATAAGTAATTAATTTAAGTGGAAGTGCGGTGTAATTAGTAGAAATATTAAAAGTCATTTTCATTAAACTGAAAAATGAATATCTCGATTTTTTTGCTTGATGATGCTCAACTTCTACAAAGGAAATGTTGTCGGTGTACCAAAGCAGAAGTTCATCTATATAAATAAAACTCTGACTGTGTTCTACTATTTTTTCGGCAATGGATGCAGTAAAAAGCCTAAAAGAAGATCCTTTTCCGTATGAATCTAAAAATAGTTTCGCCATTTTTTTAACTAAACTACTCCCCATATTTCGATAAGCGGCGTGCTTTTTATTTTTATAAATACCATAAACCACATCTGGCAGTTTGGTAGTATATTCTTCAATCAGTTTCAGTATTTCACTAGGATTCACTTGTAAATCATCATCAATAGTAATGATAACTTTACCCGATGCGTTTTTAATACCACACAATGTAGCATTATGCTGACCATAGTTTCTGGAAAGTCTGATGATACTTATTTTACAATCAATCTTAGTATAAATTTTTTGAATTTTTTCCCAAGTTGCAACATTCCCACCATCATTCACGATGATAATTTCAAAAGAAGCAGGTATTGAATTTATCGTTGTAACTATCTCTGAACACAATTGAGTAATGGTTTCTCCACTATTAAAAGCAGGAATGATAATTGAATAGGTAATGTCGTTTTGCACTTCCATTTTTAGCTGTTTAAACCGGTGTTAAAATTACCAACTTGTAAAATCTGACCTGTAATGGAATTGTTTTTATCACTCAATAAAAAATGAATTAATTCGGTAACATCATCTCTATTAATGTTCCCGAAAGGGTGTTTTTTGCTAAATGTTTCCATATTTTTTTGTGAAGTGAAGTTAGAAATAGAATCGGACATTTCGCCTTTTACAAAGGTAGGAGCAACAGCATTTACTTTTATTTTTTTCGGTGCTAATTCTATGGCTAATGTCTTTACAAAACCTTCTAACGCCATTTTTGAACTCACATACAAAGCTCCTCCAAAGTAAGGATAATGAGCAGCAATTGAACTTAAAAAAACCAATGATGCATTATTTGCCAATTTATTATTTTTTAATAATGCTGTTGTTGAGGCAAAAGCACCATAAAAATTAGCGTTAAAAACAGCATCATAATGTCTTTTTTTTGTAAGTTTAACTGGCGTATGACTGGTAATACCTGCATAATATATTATTCCATCTAATTCTGGTAAATCATCAAAACAAGATTCATCAAATTGGTCAAAATCTATATTAATTAGTTTTGTTTGTTTACCAAGTTTTGAACTATTTCGTGCAGCTAAATACAATTCAAATTCACCTTTATATTTCGCTATAAAATCTTCAGCAAGTTCTGAGGTAGCTCCTATGATTAGAATTTTCTTCATAAATTAATCCATTTCAATGATTGGTAAGCAAACCACATTTTTAAAATCAATGATAGCAGAACCCCAAGATAAACCAACGCCAAAACCTGATAATAAAAGTTTTTGATTTTGATTTTGGAGGTTTTCAGACAAAGCAGCTAAAATGGTTAATGGGATAGAAGCCGAACTAGTATTTCCATATTCTGCCATTGAATAAGGAAATTTTTCGATAGGAATTTTTAACTTTTTTCTGATGCTTTCATTAATTAATTTATTGGCTTGGTGAAAAATAAAATAATCTATTTCTTCTACCTTATTTTTTCTAAATTCTAATAAGGTTAGAATATTAAGATGCACTTCTTTTAAAGAAAAGTTAAAAACTTGAATACCATCTAACTCTAATTCTACCCTGTTTCTTTCAATTCCATCGCTATATTTCTTAGAGTCGAAAGATTCTTTCGAAGCATAATTTCTACACCCCCCATCTCTAATTATGATTGCCTCGTAACCTGACCCATCTGTTTGAAGATTAAAATTCATTTGTGCTCCATCAACAAATTGAATTGCTGTGCAAGTTCCTGCATCTCCAAAAAGTGGAAAAGTACTTTTATCTTTATAGGAGGTATTTAAAGTTGATACATCTCCAACCAACAGCAATCCTTTTTTTAATTTTGTTGCAGCCATTATTCCCGCAATAATGGATAAACCGTAAACATATCCAGAGCAGCCCATATTTACGTCAAAAGCCATACAATTTTTAGATAATTCCAACCGATTTTGTAAAATGCAAGCTGTTGCAGGAATTAAATAATCTCTAGATTGGGAAACAAAAATTAAAATTTCTATATCACTTCGTTGCCATTTTAATTCATTTAATAATTTATTCGTTGCCACTTTGCATAAATCGGCAGTGGTTGTTCCAAATTTTGCTACATGCCTTTTTTCTACACCAGTAGTTCTAATTAACATTTCACGTTCTTTAATCGAAATCCGCTCATAATCCATGTTTGAATAGATATCTTTTGGAACGGCACATGAAATTCCTTTAATTTGTATATTTTCTATTGAAAAAAGAGCCAATTAACTTCGTTTAGTTTTAACAATATTAAACAAATCTTGAATAGTTTCGGCAGTTCTTAAATCCTCACCACTTAGTAATACATCATACTCCGAATCAATCAAAGCAATAATGATTAAAGCATGCATTGAACTCCAATCATCAATCTGTCTAAAACTTGTTTCTGGTTTTAGTGTTTCTTTCGGTAATTCTTCAAACTCATTTTCTATTTTTTTGATAAATGCGGCGATGTCTTCCATAAATATTACTTTTTTTATTCTGCAAATAGTATGTATTTTTTAAATTTCAACTAAATTGTTAATATTGTTGCTCCCCACGAATAACCTATTCCAAAGCCTCCAATTAATATCTTGTTACCTTTTTTAAATTTATTTTTATTGTCTATCATTTCTTTAAGTGCAATAGGAATGGTTGCCGAAACAGTATTTCCAAAATTCTCGATGTTAATGATAAATTTTTCTTGAGGTATTTTTAATTTTTTTCGAATAAACTCAAGCATTTGTCCGTTTGCTTGATGTAATACAAAATAATCTATTTCTTCAAATTTAACATTATTTTTAGTAAGCACTTGTGCTATTAGTATAGGAACTTTTCTTAACGCAAATAAAAAAATTTGAGGACTGTTCATTTTCATTCTTCCTCTTCTTAAGCCACCTGGTAAATGTTCAAATTGTTTTAGCCAAGTTATATCTGCTGGGTTTTTTGTCGCAGAGCGTTCTACCAATAAATTCTTTTCTCCTTTGCCATCCGTTCCAAAAATAAAATTAGAGATTTCAAAATTTAAACTATTTTCCATTTTTTGATTGGAAACCAGTGTTGAAGCACCTGCATCGCTAAAAATGGCTCTTAACTCTATATCAGTAGGATGCACAACTTTTGTTGGTGTATCAGCTGTAATCACCAACACATTATTTACCTGACCAGAAGAGATCAATGCTTTTGCTAAACTTAATCCATAAATAAAACCAGAGCAACCATGTAGCACATCAATTGTTGCACAAGTTTCTGGCAAACCCAAATCGTATTGCATAACACAAGCGGTTGTGGGCCCTTTGTAATCTAAAGCATCTGAAACAAATATGAGGTATTCAATCGTATTTTTATCAATATTCCATTCCTCAAAAAGCTTTAATGCTGCTTTATTTCCTAAATCTTTAGCAGTTTCATCTAGTTGAGATGAATATCTTTTATGGATGCCACATTGATTGAAAATATCTTGCGAAGTTATCCTATTTAATGAATCGCCACCATATTTGTAGTAGTCTTCAATGATTTGTTTATTGTCATAAGACTGTTCAGGAAAATGGTAACTTATGGCGTTGATATAGACCAATTTTATAAAAATAAAAAATAAAGATACTATTCTTTGATTAGTAAACCAAATGTACATTTTTAGATGGGAAGATAAGACTTCATGAATTAAATCCTCTAATTCTAAAATAGAGCAGTAATTTTATCTGGTTACATTTTTCTTAAAATTAGTTTTCCACAACCTAAAATTTCGACAGCGATAATCTTACTTTTGTTTTATGAGTTATTTAAATGAACTAAATGTTTCACAAAAACAAGCAGTTGAGGCTACAGAAGGACCAGTAATGGTGATAGCAGGAGCAGGTTCAGGGAAAACCAGAGTATTGACTTATCGAATTGCCCATCTTATTAATAAAGGTGTTGACCCTTTTAACATTTTGGCACTTACTTTTACCAATAAAGCTGCTCAAGAAATGAAAGAGCGTATTGGTAAAATTGTTGGATTTTCTGAAGCTCGTAACATTTGGATGGGAACTTTTCACTCCGTTTTTGCTCGAATTTTACGTAGCGAAGCTGAAAAAATTGGTTACCCCAGGAATTTCACCATTTACGACACGCAAGATGCTAAAAACCTTATTAAAACCATTCTCAAAGAACAAGGATTAGACGAAAAAGTTTACAAACCAAATTTGGTTTACGGCAGAATTTCTTCGGCAAAAAACAACTTGCTTTCGGCTGCTGCATACAATAACAATACTACTATCCAGTCGGAAGATCGACAATCAGCTAAACCTAAAATCGGACTGGTATATCAAATTTATGAGAGCAGATGCTTTAAAGCTAGTGCGATGGATTTTGATGATTTGTTATTTAAAACGAACATCCTTCTTCGTGATTTCCCTGAGGTGTTGAATGATTATCAACATCGTTTTAAATATATATTGGTAGATGAGTATCAGGATACTAATTTTTCGCAATACATTATTGTTAAAAAATTAGCTGCGGCATTCGAAAATGTATGTGTGGTTGGCGATGATGCTCAAAGTATTTATGCTTTTAGAGGAGCAAGCATCCAAAACATTTTGAATTTTAAAACGGATTACCCAGAGGCAAAAACCTATAAATTAGAACAGAATTATCGTTCAACAAAAAACATTGTAAATGCCGCCAATTGCATTATCGACCAAAACAAAGATCAAATTAAAAAAGAGGTTTGGACCGATAATGAAGTTGGAACTAAAATTAAAGTTCATCGAGCAGCAACCGATAATGAAGAAGGTAAAATTGTTGCTAATTTAGTTTTCGATACGCAATTGGCCAAACAAGCTCATCCAAAAGATTTCGCCATTTTATACCGAACCAATGCTCAATCGAGAGCAATGGAAGAGGCATTAAGACGAAAAAATATACCTTATAAAATTTATGGTGGCACCTCCTTTTATCAACGAAAAGAAATAAAAGATTTGCTATCCTATTTTCGATTGGTGATTAACCCTAACGATGAAGAAGCTTTAAAACGAGTAATCAATTATCCAGCACGTGGAATTGGCGACACAACACTCAATAAAATTACAATTACTGCAAATAATAATGAAAAAAGCTGTTGGGAAATTATTACGCATCTAAATCAAATTAATACCGGAATTAATGGTGGAGCTCAATCAAAAATTGAAGAATTTGTGGAGATGATTAAAAGTTTTTCTTCTCAATTAAACTCCAAAAATGCTTACGATTTAGGTAATGAAATTGCATCTACATCTGGCATTTTAAAAGAATTTTACACTGATAAATCACCAGAAGGAATTAGTCGTTATGAAAATATTCAGGAATTATTAAATGGATTAAAAGAATTTACAGAAGGCGAAAATGAATTGGAAGAGGATGTTACTCCTAGAGGTTTAACCGAATTTTTACAAGATGTTGCGTTACTAACCAATGCCGATAACGAAAAAAAAGAAGATAGAGATAAAGTAACCTTAATGACTATCCACGCAGCAAAGGGATTAGAGTTTCCTTATGTTTTTGTAGTAGGTTTAGAAGAAAACTTGTTCCCTTCACAAATGTCGTTAACGTCAAGAGCAGAATTAGAAGAAGAAAGAAGGTTGTTTTATGTTGCCGTAACCAGAGCCGAAAAAGAAATCCACATCTCCTATGCATCAAGTAGATACAAATGGGGTTCTCTTATTTTTTGCGAACCTAGTCGTTTTATTGAAGATATTAAAGAAGAATATTTAGAATATACTTTTCAAAAAGGAAATGCTCAACACCAAAATAGCACAACAGATGTTGATGATGATTGGTTGGCATCAAAAAATTATGTTTCAAAAAATAATTACACTAGCAAAAAAAGCACCTTGCCTTCCAAAAAAGAAGTGCCTCCAAAAGTTGTTCAAGCTGTCCCAAAAAATTTAAAAAAAATATCGGCTACACAATTAGCAGACTCGACTGAAAGTGCAGAAAGTTTAAACCTCTCTATCGGAATGATGGTGAACCATGTGAAATTTGGAAATGGAATTATCGAAAATATAGAAAGTGGCAAAGCAACTATTAATTTTCAAAACATTGGCAATAAACAACTGTTATTAAAGTTTGCTAAGTTGACAATTGTTAAATAAATCCTTAACTTTGATATAATCTTTCTATATGCACTATGGGTTATTTTAATATCCTCCTATAATTCTAATGCAGAAATATCCACAAGAATAAAAGGAAAATTCTAAATGAAGTTAAATGGCTATTTTTGGGTTTTATTGATAGGAGATGATTATTAAAACTGCAGAATTTGTAATTAGCAACACCAAGCTTTCGCTTTGTCCACCAGCCGACAGAGCAGAATATGCTTTTATTGGTCGTTCTAATGTGGGAAAATCATCATTGATTAATTACATTACTGGTAATAAAAAACTAGCCAAAACATCTGCTTCTCCCGGGAAAACTCAACTCATCAATCATTTTATGATTAATGATTCGTGGTACTTGGTTGATTTACCAGGATACGGATATGCGGTAACTTCCCAAAAAAATCGCCAAAAATGGCAAGAATTTATTGCTGATTATATTCTTAAAAGAGAAACATTACTGAACCTGTTTGTGCTAATAGATTCGAGATTACCTGCACAACAAATTGATTTGGATTTTATGGAATGGTTGGGAATAAAAGGCATTCCGTTTGCTATTGTGTTTACCAAAACGGATAAATTAACCAGTTCTAAACTCAATAAAAATTTATTGGCATATAAAAAAGAAATGCTAAAATACTGGGAAGAAATACCCATTTCGTTTAATACTTCCGCTACTGGTAAAATAGGGAAAGAAGCGATTTTAAATTATATCGAAAGCATTAATGAGGCTTATTTGATGGGTTAGATTTACTAAATTTATATATTCAAAATATTTTGCCATTACGCTTTGCTAAATGTTAAGCGAGTTTAACAAAGTTGTCTTCGAGTTTTACGTTGAAATTAATCTCAGCTTTTAAGGCTCTAAAAACTTTGATAATTGTGTCAATTGTTGCACTGTTAGCACTACTTTCAAGTTTTGAAATTTGGGCTTTCTGAACACCTACCAGTCTTCCAAGTTCTTCTTGTGTTAAATGTCGTTCTTGTCTAGCCGTTTTAATCATTTTTCCCAAAACGTCCATGCGTAGTTCATACTCGTATTCGTCACGGTCAGTTGTTCCAACTTTGCCGATATACTTGTCCTTCATTTCGGCGAGCGAATAAGTCTTGGTTTCTTTAGTAGCCATATAATTACTTTTTCTGTTTGTTATTGAAATATTTGTCTTTTAATCTTAACGCTCGATCAATCTCGTTTTTTGGAACTTTGTCAACCTTTTTAATAAAACCGTGAGTTGCTATCACCAAAGTTTCTTTGTTATCCGTCTTGTCCCAAAATGCAAGAAGTCTAATTTGAAGTCCTGCGTATTTTGTACGAAACTCCCAAATACCATTTTGAAGTTTTTTTAAAAGTTTTGGGTCATTTGTCTGTTCAGCAAGATCAATATTGTAAAAGATTTTTTTGATGGCCTTATTATCAAGTTTAGCTATGAACTCATCAGCTTCTTCTAAAAACCTTGTTTCAAAATATTTCATTCAATACTGTCGTTGTTAAACGTTACAAAGATAAGAAAAGTTTCTATATTTAGAAACATAATTTTAGATTAGTTCAGTTAGTTCGTTTTTTTTAGCTGGCTTTTCGTATATGCTTTTATCTTTGCCATTACGCTTCGCTAAATGTCAAGGTGCTGTGGGGGTAGCAAATGCAACGCTTAGTATAATTATTTTTTGATAAGCTAAGTTGAGGAAGGGGTAATAGTAAAAACCATTTATTTTGATTTAAATTTCAATTTTTTTCGAGCTTCGCTCCAGAGAATTGCATTAGTTGTTTTTTCTTTTTTTATTCTATCTAAAACTATTTTTTGTTGCCATGTGGGAATTTCTTCATCAAGTTGTTCAGTAATTACAACATTTGGGATGTGTTTAAAAAAATCCATAAAAGATTGGTATAAACTATCAGGAATTTTAACGGATAAATGCTTCATAATGTGAATTGTTTAACAATGCTACAATTTTACGCAATTTTTCTAAAATGGTTGTTCTTAGCTTTTAAGATTTACATCGTACCGATTTGTTGAGATTTTTATAAAAACTATCGTAGCTTATATTCTATGATTTTCTTGTGTCTGTTGGCAAATTAGAAATGTGGATTGGATTGGCGAAGTAAATTACTCTAAAATAATTTTTTGAGTACTAGATTCTTTTTTATTTATAGCTTTTACATAATAAATACCTTTTGGCTGATTGGATAAGTCGATTACTTCTCTTTTTGATAAAATGGGCTTTGCAACTATCTTTTTACCCATCAAATTATAAATCTCTACGGAAATATTATTGATAGCATTGCCAAAGTCTAAAGTAAATTTGCCACTACTAGGGTTAGGATAAATCGAAATTAAATTTTCATTTACATCCCTATCAATTCCAGTAACAAAATCACAATCAAATAATACTGGCTTATAGCTTATTAAACTATCGTTATAACATCTAATACTTCCAGGAAAACCACCTAAACACTGCGTAGTAGATGCTCCAAACAAACCTCTTAGGCTTCCTATTCGCTGTATAACCTGACCTAATTCCCAACTGAAATATTTTGTTGTGTCGGGAGAATAATTAGGGCTTGTATATAAAACTTTTAATAACTCACCATTTATTGATAGTTGTCCTGTTGAATCAATTATAGCTTGTGTTAATTTAGATGTATCAGGATAATCTCCACAGGTAAAGTCATAATACATCCAATTACTTGGTACGCTATAAAATAAGGTATCACCAGTGTTTAAATTAAAATCATACAAAAGTTTAAATTGATTGTTTTCAAAAAAATAGATTCTATCACTATCCTCTCTAATAATTAGTTGAGCGGCAGGTATTAGTACTCCCAAATCTGCATTTTCC
>PFUQ01000156.1:0-857 GCA_002790175.1 Flavobacteriales bacterium CG_4_9_14_3_um_filter_32_8 | reverse complement strand
GAACTATTTCTGCAGTAAAATAACCACAGTTAGAAATCCAAAGAGGGTCGTTGCAAAATTTTTGATAATGCCACTTTGCTGCTAAAGGAGCAAAATTTTGTGCAAAAAGGAAAGAAAATGTAACTAGAAAAAAGATGGAGGTAAGCAATGGTTTTAAAACTTTCATAGTCAAATTACTTAATCATGGCAATCAAATTTAGTAAATTAATGTGAGAATAAATCTTCACATTTCATTAAAGGTAAAATTTAAAACTCTTATTAAATTATATTGGAAGTATGAATGATGCTTATTTGAAAGGTTAATTTTTATACTACTGTAATCCTTTTCGAATTTTTTAGTTAGATTTGGGGTAACTATATAGTGCGAATAAATGCAATTGCATTTATTCGCATGTTGGTCACAATGAAAAAAAAGACTCATGAGTAAAATTCTACTTTCTACATACGTTGTAAAAATCTTAGACAACAATAAAAATGTTCAGATACTGAGTCATTTTAATGGAAGTGATGATTTCCTGAGAACTTTTGAAGATTACCTTAATGCAATCTTCACAAATATTCGAGCTGAATCTGATAGTAGCGGAACAACTTCTTTGCATTTAACATTAGAATCACCCCCAACAGTTGATATTGCAAACAGACGCATATACGGTTACTTTTCTTCAGGTGTGAGTGGTGACGAATATCAAATATGAGACCTTGAAACTCAAAACTATTTCTTAGGTGAAACTGGTACACAAATCAATGCTTTTATGGCTGCAACTGCTTGGAATTTGAAAAAAGTGATGGAAATTTTAAAAGAAAATTTCTTGTATCATTTTTTCTTTAATTTATTTCAATGGAATTTTTACCAAAAT